>JBIKNE010000175.1:0-5381 GCA_044358855.1 Bacteriovoracaceae bacterium
CACGAATCCTGAGTGGATGTTTATCCTAGAAACCAACCATACTTATCAATTTGCTGGAACCTATAATTACACCATGACCGTGAAAACCAATCGCGGTGAAGAAGTGAGTTATTCAGGATCGGCGACTGTAAGTGGGGAAGTGCCAAATCAGGCGCCGGTGGCTTCAGTATACTGCTACTCAAATGATTTGAATGTCACATGTGATGCTTCTTCAAGTTATGACCCAGATGGAGTCATCACTCAGTATCAATGGGATATGGGGGATGGGAATGTCACCAATTCTGGAAACTTTCTAAATCATAACTATGCTCTTGCGGGGTCATACACGATCCAACTTACAATTTTTGATAATCTTGGAAAATCATCTCAGCAATCCGTTCTTGTTAATCCAGTGTTTATGGGTCAACCACCTACGATAGATCTTAACTGTGCCAGTCCTGAACCGCTTGTTGCGAGCTGCATTGCTTCTGCAACAAGTATTGATGGGGAAAATGTAAACGTAGTAATGACTTTGGAAGATGGAACAACTTTCCAAAGAAGCGATCTATTCCATCAATACGCGATTGGTGGGACTAAAACCATAGCAGCAACGGTCACAGATCGATTTGGAAGGAGTGCTAGTCAAGAGGTAGCTATAAATGTTGGAACTGAAGTCCCAAGGCCCGTTGCCTTTTTTGGATGTGATAGAGGTGCAGGCTTAAAAGTAATTTGTGATGCGACTACTTCAGCAACTTCTTATGGTCGAATTACGTCATATAAATGGCGGGTGAATGATGAAATAATTGGAACAGAAGTTCAGGTAGAGTTTGATTTGCCTGCAAACCAAGACCAAGTGATCAAACTAGAAGTTTCCAATTCATATAACCAGACTTCACATTACGAACAGACCGTGAATTTTGGTGAAGGCGAAGTGTCAAATGCATCATCCGGCTTTATTTCTTTCAATCAAGAAAATCGTTATTATTCAACCACCGAAACACTTGTTTTTAATATTAGTGGAGCAGTGTTGCCTGCAGGCGAACTTTTGACTGAGCAAGCTCTAAGTGAAATCCAAATTAAAGTTAATGAAAACTCTATTGATCTTAGTGACGTGGATTTCCATTCAGACAGAATTGAGATTAGCAACTTCCTTGTTGAAGGTAGAAACGAAGTTAGTTTGCATTTAATAGATATTGAAGGAAAGGTGTTAAACAATGAGTATCTGCTATTTGCTGGCTCGAGAACTATTCATGTAAGTGTCGCCAACTCTTTATCCAACTCAAGCCTAACTGCAGAATTTCTTTATATAGACGAAAATGCACCTAAAGTTAGCTTGGTTAGTGAGATTGGATCGTTTTTGATAAATAATTTTCCAATAGGTGAGGGGCATGTATTGGTGTCTTCCTTAACCCAGGTTGGAAGTTCGAGTATTAAGACATCTGACATTAATGTAGAAGTCAATCTAATTACACTTTCCGAATTAAGCACAACAAACAATGACTTTCAAGATGGACTGAATGGATGGTTGATAACAAAAGGAAATGGAGTTGTTCAAGAAAATCCTCCTCGCTTATTTCAGCAAGAAGGGAAAGGATTAGCCTTGAACTTTAACCTAGAAGGTGAAAGTGAATTCTTTAAATCGATACTCGTGGAAGTAGGCAAAACTCAGGCAAGCTTAGATTTGGCCTATCCAAATCAGCTTAGACAGGGACACAGTATCGTCAGTATGAGGTCGCGCTCTACAGGTGAAATTAAAACTGAGCTAGTCTTGTTTGGTAACGGCATCGAGAATGATCTAAATATTATTGGCAGCATGTACAAGCAGTTCACTTTTTCAGCCGAACCTGGAACGGTTGTAGATGTGTTTGTTTATTCAAAATTAGTCAATGCGCTAGAAGAAGAATTTTCATTACTTAATAACATTTTAAAGTTTAATTCGGTTATAGCGAATGAAGAAGAAACTGCAATGAGGCTGCTTGGATTGCATGCGATAAACAATGTTATTGTCGGTGCTGATCTACGAGATAGAAGAAACGTTAAACTAGGAGCAATCAGTTTAGGGTATTATCATCCATATCCAAACTTTAGCGAACCAGACTTCGAAGGTAATATTAACGTCAATCAGTCGTACGTTCGTAGAGGTATTAATAACTTGTACCTCCCTGTAGTGATGACCACTGATACGCAGTGGTTTTCTGAAATGAATTTGATTCTCTATAATTCTGAAACTAATGCGAAAATTGCTGAGATTCCAATTGAGGAGTCATTTAAAATTGAAAGAGATACGTCTCGTAATTTCAGAATTCCTAATACAATTTCTTCAAACCTATATCCTCGTGTAGCCTTCAAAATTCGTTCGAATCAGATTCAAGCAGGCTTGACCAGGGTCGTCTTAGCAGTATTGAAAGTGCGCTTAAAAAATTCAATTAATTATGAATACAAACTTTTACAAGATATGGCTGTGCTAAGTTCTCTAGAGGCAACATACATTCGAGCGGGACAAGTTTATCCTAGATATACATCTACTCTTAATAATCCGATAGGTCAGGATTGGAATAAGGGTGGGGATGATTTCGTTTCAACAGCGGCTGCAGATATTGTAAGAAACCTTCTCGGCAGGAGCTATCAAATAAATAATAATGACGGCACTACTAATAGCATCAGTTTTAATTTGAAAATTGGAGATATCTCAGTTTTAAACGGCGGCAGATTCCCCGTATTAAATCCAAATCAGAGATTAACTTCTCATCAATATGGAATGCACATTGATTTAAATTTTGAAACCCATAATGCGTCTTCATTATTTTCAGCGAATGCACCGAGAACTAACCATCAAGAAGTTGACTTGCTTTTACAATTACTTAACTTCGGCGGTAGAAACGTGCTTATCCATTATACTAGAATTGCTCCTAACAAAGAGGGGGAAATTAATTTTGATGCAGCATTAGCTTCTCCATTTTCAGCAAAAGTTTATTCAACATGCTTTGGAAATGAAAAAGCTGAGAAGTTAATTATTCCAGAGAAGAATCACTATAATCATGCTCACCTACAATTAAACATAAGTACAACTAGCCTACTAAATACAGTCACTGTTAAGCAAAGGAGTGCAGGCAGAACTCATGGAGGTGAAGGAATTTATTTATCATACACAAATACGATAGGTGAGTACGCGATAAATGGCCTGAGTAGTAATTTCAATTATCGATGGTTGTTTGAAGGTGATCCCTCAATCTTGCCAGGCACGGTTTTAGGTGTTTTATACCCGATTGAGCTTTTGAGTGATTATGTGACGATTGATAATTCCGTTATAAAGATGGAAAAAAAAGGGGTTCGCCAAGGTATTAAGTTGAGTGTAATGCCAATAAATAAAAAAGAAGATTACTGCACAAATATTCAGCAAGTCATTATCAGGGAACATTTAGGTTTTGAAGATTCACCTTTTCGTGAGTTGCCATGGGCACAGTGGGGAGAGACACGAGATGTAGCTAGCTATGTAATGTTTAAGCCTGAATGTGAAGGACTAAGAGATTATGGATACAATTTTGGACCTAATAATCAGTGGAGTAAGTTCGTAGAGTATGAAGATGTTGTGGGTAGCGGGAATTCCCAATTTAATCTCTTCGTTGGCGGAATATCGACATTGGTAGGCAACAAAAGAGTGCTCCTAAGTGGCAACATAGTTGGAGGAACCGCTAGGGTAGATCCTGAGTGCGCCGCTCCGCACTATGCGTGGGTTTATCGAGGTAACACATGCGAAGAGATGAGTATTAAGGTGCATGTCCCGCCAGCCCATTGTGGTAACCTACTTAACGTTACTGAAAGACTAAGAACGAGGGATTTAAGCGATGAATAATTTACTTATACTGGTAGCACTTATTTGTTCACTAAATGCTCATGCATTTTGGTGGGATGATTATAAGCAGTTTGATGGGTGGGAGCATACACCAAACCGACATGCGCTCGTCTTTGGCTATCACATACCATCTAATCCGGAATTTAATCATTCAAAGGAAAATCTTAAGACCTTAAAGCAACTTTCTGATGAGATACCTTATCCTTATATTACATTTTATGCTGAGCCTGAACTTAAAACAGTTATTGCTAAAATTGATAAAAATGGACTGAGTTTTAAAGATAAAATAGTTTGTCCACCGCTATCGTTTAGCGGAATTGCTACACTATGTGCAAATCCCTTAATGAAATTCATGCCACCGACAATTTACTCAACAGCATGGAATGTGACAGTAGAGTTTGACCGTGAAATCCGCAGCGACATACTTGAAACAAGTTACGAAGGTTCGAAGCTGTATTTCAAGTTAAGTGCATCGATTGGTCAGGCAAAAAAAGCTGAATTTGATTTGAAAGAGATGAGTCCAGATATGGCTCCTCTTTATCCCAAGATAACAGGGGGGGCTGAAGCTCTAGTCGAAGGGGCAAAAGAGAATATGGTTTTCTCCTATTGGATTCGACCCTCTTCGAAATCTCTACGGGATGAGTTTTATGCGACCAAGCCTTCGTCCGTTAAATTATTAGATTTGGTATCAAGCTGTATAAATAAAAAAGACTATAGTTGTATTTTTCGAGCTGATAACGGTGAGCTCGAAGCCTTTTTTGAGCATCTTTATACTAGTTTTGCTAAAGAAGGTTGGAGGAAATATGGCCCTTGGTTTTATCAGACGCCATCTATGCTGTTAGCTCTTAAAGAGTGTTTGCTAAACGGAGAAGTTATATCTGTAAAAATGAAAGAAAAAGGATGGACCGCTAATAATAAGATCGTGATAAGTGACTCTCTTCACTTATCAACTTCTGAGACTTGGGAGTCCGGTGATGGAGTTGTACGTGATAAACTTAGATGTGGTATCAAAATAGGTGAAGATAAAGTAGGTGAAAAATGGGTTCCCCGTGAACCAAAATTAACGTCATCGACTCAAGAATATCTTTGATTATAGTGCTTGGTAAAGAAGTTCCAACACACCGATCAGTAAGCAGTGTGTTGGTTGCTTCAGACTTGAAACATTTTGTCTCTTTCAATTGTGGACTTTGCATTTGAAGGATCTTTCTTGATAAGAGCACCTCAAAGAGGGTGTCTTATGCCAAGAAAAGCAATCGAAAGATCACGAGATAATTATTATCACATTACAGCGCGATCAAATAATCGTGAGTTCTTCTTCCTTCCAATGGACGAAGTTTGGGAGGTGATGAACACCAAGATTGAACACTTACAGAGAGAGCATGCAATTCGAATTGCCGCATTTGTTCTCATGAATAATTACTTCCATCTTTTAGTTTTAACACCCAATCTCGACATAGATCGCCTGATGTACTTCTTCATGAAAGGAGTGACCTTGGAAAACCAAAAGCGAACGAAAAGGATTAATAAAATCTTTGGAGGTAGATAGAAG
>JBIKNE010000176.1:0-5378 GCA_044358855.1 Bacteriovoracaceae bacterium
GGGTGCGTGGTGTGGTGACGAAACCAAAGGTTTAATTCTCGATTTAAAGGCTAGTTTTTTTTATTGTTAATTATTTCAACAGCATTTAAGCTCAATCCATGATTAAATTTTTACTTCCGCTGTTTGTTCTCACCAGTTGTGCTTACGTTCATCATACGCAAGTCGGTGAGATAAAATATAACCCTAATTATGAGCGCATTCCTTTCGAAGTCTTAGTCAGTGAAACAGGTTTTGATCTTCAAGAAGCAGGCGCGATTGGCAAAGCTGTTATCCAGGATAAAAAAGCAGGTAGTAATTTAAAAATGATCACCGATATCGTCGGTTTGTTTCAAATGGGCCCACGAACAGGCGCACCGGTATGGTCGGGTGATACCTATGCGGATAAGGTGTATGGTCTTATGTATGAGAAGTGTCCTTCAGGCCAAATCACCGGCCTTACCTCGATCCGTGAGATGAATAAGTATCCAGTCGTCTCTGGGGAAATTGTGAAAATCACGGGCTACTGTCTTAAGCAAAAAACAAATCCCGTAAGGAAAAAAATATGAAACTAGTTGTTCTTGTTTCTCTACTCATTTTTTCGGTAAGTTGTGCTCATGTGCGGAGTGTTTCGCAGACTTCAGTACCCAAAAAACGGGGCCAAGTCGTGAAAGCCGAAGTGAAGAATAATATTTTCTTCTTATTCAATTTTAACACGAACTATTTGAATGAACTCACAACTCAGCTTCAAGACCAATGTCAAAAAGGAAGCATCGAGGGAATTCTTACGAAAGATGTGATGGTCACTTATTTCCCAATTATATTTCACCGAGAGCACATAACAGCGGAAGGTTACTGTGTTGAATAAACTTATTCTCTCAACTCTAATTTTTTCTGTCGCCTGTACTCACAGCGTCCACCTTATGCACGTCGGAGATTTTAGACCCTACCAAAAAAATACTTCGGGGAAGAAAATTGAAGCTGTCACTGAACAATTTGTTATTTTAGGTTTCACTCAGGAGACAGACTATATTGATCTGGCCCGTGCTAATCTTCTAAAGCAATGTGAGGATGGTGTTATCCAAGGACCGGTGACACGCCTCTCTACCAGTCATGGATTTTTTTCATGGACGAATAGAGTTTCGATGCAGGCCCTGTGCGTTCGTTTCGCAAAAAACTAGTTTTTCTTAATAAATTTTTCTGAGATAAACTAATCTCATGAAATTTTTATTTATCCTGATGGCCTTAGTCGCTCAAAATTCATACGCACAAGATGAGCGCTGGCTCCATTCTGCTGGATTTGCTGTCACGACAGTTAGTAGCGATGTTGAGTTAAAAAATCCGGATCAAGAGAAGGCGCTGACGTTTAGGCCAAATGTGGCCAGTGGTAGTGGTGTGGCGATCGAAACTAAATATATCGGATTGGCCTATCTTTTCACCGGTAACGAGTCTCAGTTCAAAGAATTTCCTAGAAGTAAGTATCAAGACCTTCGTTTCAATTTTCATCATCGCCATTATGATTTTCGACTCAATTATCAACACTACCGTGGTGCAGTGGTGAAAGAGGGCGGGCTTTCAAAATTTTATAAAGACTATGAAGTCAAATCACTCAATGGACGGATTCACTACTATGGAAATTCAGAGCATTTAAATTTTGTTCGTGATGGCAAAAAGCTCATTGAGCGCGTGGCCTCAAACGAAGGGTTCAATCACTCGCGCTCATGGTTTGCTGGACTGAATCTTGATCGCCGACGACTTACCTTACCGGAGAATTTAGCACCGGAGCACCAGGCAGAGCTCGCAGAAGAAGATATTACTTACAGCCGGTTTTTCCAGGCCTTCTCGTGGGGGCCGATGCTGGGCTATGACTTTCTCTTGCAGCTCTCATCGCTCTATTTTCGGGCCAAGATCGGCGCAGGACCTGCTTTTCAATCATCAGGTGAAGTCGTCGAACAATTTGAGTTTGCTTTCAATTGGGGAGGCGCCTTTAAGAAGCGCCATCTCTTGTCACTTGGATTTGATATGTATGTCATGAGCTTTGAAGATGATTCGCAAGTCATTAGTAATAACAATGCTCAGATTGCTATCACTTATACATACGCGTTTTAAGCTATTAGTACTTCCCAGTCTGCTTCGGACGCATTTCGTGACGGAAGAAGAGACCGTCATCGCTAAATGAAGAAGCAGCAAATTCCGATGTCGTTACGATGTCGGCAATATGAGTAGAAGCTTTGAGAAATTCTTCAGCTTTCTCGTCTGAGTAGCTGCCGTAATCAAAGTTTTTATGCTCATCACCTAAAGCATGAATCTCATAGATAACAGTTCCTTCCGGAATGGCGAGGAAGTCTTCACGTACATCATGCTCAGTCGATGTGAAAGACAGTTTAGGAACGAAGAAGACCTGGCGAGGTGCTTTGGGTGCTTGCACAGTTACGCCTTGAGTATCCATATCGGCAAAATGATTGAGTTCAAGTTCCTCGGGGTAGGAAGAGACTTTTCCAAACAAACGGTGCACAAGTTTTTGACCAAGTTTGCTACTCATCGGAACAATATTCGACATGGGACGTTTCATGAAATTGAAATCATCCCCTTGGCCTTCAAGGGAAACGAGAGCGGAGAGGTTAGCGCTGGGATTTCCGTCTCGCAGAACTTTGAGAGCAAGGCCTGGGGCAACTGGCTTACTTCCTTTCGCTTTGTAAGTCAGCGAGAGGCGAAGAAGAGCACAGTCAGCACCTTTTAAGACTCCGGTATAGGCGTGATCGCGGGCGACGATTTTAACTTTGGCGAGGGCCCCACGACGGTGAATGTATTTGGTCCAACCTTGTGGTGCAAAATCAGAGAAATGATCGCCTTTGAGTTTCAACTCTTGAAAACTCATTTTGATCAATTGCATGACACCGAATTTATCGTAGGCCGGCAAATCAGCATGGAGTGAGTTTTGTACTTCTTGCCAGAGAACTTCTTGTTTTTCACAGGCGGTCTGAGATTCATAATTGGAAGGAATAGAGGCCGGAGCACGCACACCTTGGGGTTCAGAAAGATAGAACCAAATTCCAAGAGTTAGAAAAAGAGCAGACGTTGATGTCAGAGCAAGTAATTTTTTCTTCAAGCAGTATCTCCATAAAAAATCTTTCTCTATTAAAGCTTATCTTCTCTTGGAACAAAACGCGCAAAAATTGCTGTCGACTGCTGACTCTAGAAATATAACGAGTTAGCAGACTAAACTCGATTGATTAGCTAGATGCCGGAGTAAAGAAGACAGACTCTGGTAATCTTGAGGCAAATTTTAGCGGTCTTCTTTTTTAAAGTTTAAATATACTATCAAAGAGGTATTATTGCTTAGGTCGATGATTGACCTTACTGATTAACCATTTCCTTTCAAAAATTGAATTCGCTCTTGAATGTAAAAAGGAGTTTGCATGAAAAGTAAATTGAAGCCCGTGGGGTTGTTGGCGCTTGCTGCGTTAATCGGTGCATGCGCACAGAACGTAACCAAGGAACCAAAAGTTCGTACCACGGCCTCTAGTGATGCTGAAAAGGCTCAAGCTGGAGAAGAGTCACCATGGACGACATGGTCGAAGAAGGGAAATATCGGAGGTCTATTAGTTTTGAGTCGCATCCGTAAGGACTTGCTCAAAAACAATCTTCACGATCCACATGTGGACTACAAGGGTTATGGAGAGAAAGATTGCTCTAAAACAGATACTAAATTCCGTAGTGCGGATGGCACATGTACTGACATTGAAAACGCTTTTGCTGGTGCTGCCGGCACAGCTTTCGGCCGTAACGTCCCTGCCGAATTCATTGATAAAGAAGCCCAAGACAATCTCATGACGCCAAACCCGGCGCAGGTTTCTGCAGAATTTTTCACTCGTGAAGAATTTCAGCCAGTTCCATTTTTGAATATGTTGGCCGCTAGTTGGATTCAATTCATGAATCACGACTGGTTGACTCACGGTAAGAACGCCGAAAGCCGCCCGCACCGTATTGAAACAGCAAATGGTGAAGTTGAGGTCGAGCGTACACGTGAAAATGAGTCTGATGCTGATTATAAGAGAGAGTTTGGTAAGACAACAATCAATGAAGTCACTCACTGGTGGGATGGCTCACAAGTTTACGGCAGTAGCCAAGATGAGCAAAACAAAGTTCGCTCATTTGCGAAAGGTCGCATGACGACAGTCAAAGTTAATGGCCGCGAACTCCTGCCGAAGAATTCAGAATTCAATGCTCGCATGAACAAGCAGAACCAAGGCCTAGAAGTTGTTGGCTTCCGTGACAATATGTGGGTTGGTTTGAGCATGCTTCATCATCTCTTTGTGCTTGAGCATAACGCTATCGCCGATATGCTTATCAAAAAGCATGTAAAGTTTGATGATAAGAAAAAAGTGTATGTTTGGAATCAGAACGGTTGGTTCCGCAATGCTTTGAACTCTGTTACTCGTAGCTCTAAAGGCATCAAAGAGTTCAGCGAGAAAGAACTCGATGAACATGTTTTCCAAACAGCTCGTTTGATCAATGCCGCTTTGATGGCAAAAATTCACACAGTAGAATGGACTCCAGCCATTCTTGCTAACAAAACGCTCAAAACAGCGATGTTTGCAAACTGGTACGGTTTGATCAATCCACAGACATGGTCTCGCTACCTTAAAACATTGCCGGGCATGGGTCGCACAGATTGGTTTGCTGCGATCAATGGTGGATATGTTCTCGGTGGTATCGTAGGGGATAAAACGAAAGACTACGGTGTTCCATTCAGTATTACAGAAGAGTTCACTTCTGTTTACCGTTTACACTCATTGTTGCCTGAGAACTTGAATATCAAGACTCTGGCAGCTCCAAAGAAAGTGGCAGAAGTTCCATTGAACTCGACTCGTAACGAGTACAGTTATGAAATGATGGCCAATCACGATTTGAAAGATTTGTTCTATTCATTCGGTACTCAGAATCCTGGTCAATTGGTCTTGAATAACTTCCCAAAATTCATGCAGAAGCTTGAGATCCCAGGATTAGGCAATATGGATTTGGCGATGGTGGACGTGCTACGTGACCGCGAAAGAGGTGTTCCTCGCTATAACCAATTCCGTCGCGCTATCGGTTTGAAGCCAATTTCAAAATACGCAGATTTCTTCATGGACGGCCAAGCTAAAGATGCTCGTCAAGAAGCGATCGTGGAAAAGTTCCGTCGTGTTTACGGAGTTGATGCTGAAGGCCGCGATAACGTTGAAATGATCGATCTATTGGTAGGAACTTCTGCTGAAGAAGTTCGTCCAAAGAACTTTGGTTTCGGTGAAACTCAATTCCAGATTTTCATCTTGATGGCTTCACGCCGTTTGATGGCCGATCGTTTCTTCACTTCAAACTACCGCGACGAGTACTACACCAAGGCCGGTCTTAAGTGGGTA
>JBIKNE010000177.1:0-5372 GCA_044358855.1 Bacteriovoracaceae bacterium
TGCCGCTATTTTCTTTGTTTCGGTGGGAATGTTACTCGACCCCCAAATTCTATGGGAGCACGGCGGAGTTATTATTCTCCTCACGATTGTCACCATCATTGGTAAATTCTTAAGTTCCGCCACTGGTGCTCTCGTCTCAGGACAGAGTTTAAAAACATCTATTCAAGCAGGTATGAGCCTCGCACAAATTGGTGAGTTCTCATTTATTATTGCAACACTCGGTATGACTCTTGGTGTAACCAACACTATTCTTTATCCTATTGCTGTCGCCGTTTCTGCCATTACAACTTTTACCACTCCCTACCAAATTAAATATTCCGGCGCGCTCTATCGCTGGGTGGAAAAGAAACTTTCCCCCTCTCTATTGCAGCGACTTGAGCGCTACGAATCAGCGATTCCGCAAAACAGTTCTCATTCTGTGCTCTCAGTTGTGTGGCGTGAGTACGGTATGAAGATGATCTTGAACGGCATAATTGTTGTCGGCATATCTTTAGTCGCGACACGCTTCCTACAACCTTTTCTAAATGGCATTATCCATGATGCCTTTTGGACCTCTATTGCCGCCTGCTCACTCTCACTACTCGCCTCTGCACCTTTTATGTGGGCGATTATTGTCGGAGCTCCCGGTAATCTGACTGATTACAATACGGAAGTACTCGAGCAACTTAAAAAGCTACAATTTGGTATCTCGGTTGTTCGCATTCTGGTCGGCGGAGTTCTTACTGGATTTGTGATGGGACAATTTGCCTCTCTCCAAACGGCATCTGGTATTATGTTGTTAGCACTCTCCACTGTCGGTATCATTTTCTCACGTTATTCTGAGCCGATTTACCGTGCGATTGAAAACACCTTCCTAACGAATCTTAATGAGAAAGAGCGTGAAGAACTTGCAAAAAAATCTCTCAATCCTGAGCTCGCTCCTTGGCAGGCCAGTCTCTCTGAGTACACCCTTTCACCCCACTCACCGCTGGTGGCCAAATCTTTACAAGAGTCACAACTCAAAGAAAAGTTTGGCGTGACGATTGCGATGATTCAACGAGGCAACCGTAGACTCTTGGCACCGGGCCGCAGTGATCTGTTGCTCCCTCATGATCGAATTTTTTTAATTGGTTCAGAAGACCAACTATCTGGTGCTCAGCATCTGATTGAACAAAATAACTTTCTAGAAGATGCTCCACTGCCATCAACTTTCGGATTGGATCATCTCACTCTCAATAGCGGTTCTCCCTATATTGGCCGTACGATTCGCGACAGTGGTCTACGCGATCATGCGATGGGTTTAATTGTTGGTCTTGAGCGTGAAGGACGACGCTTGCTTAGTCCTGACTCTGCTCTCACGTTATTAGAAGGTGATCACTTGTGGATCGTAGGTGATCGTACGTTGATTGCTGATATCAAAAAAAGCGCCGCGTCCCTAAGAAGCTAGTAATTGAATGAAGGCCTATATGTTTTTGCTAAAATTAACCGGTATGGTAGGACACAACTGTGAGCGTCATCTGACTGCCGCCATCCGCTCACAAGATGAGAAGGCCCGCATCGAAATCCAACGCGATCAGCAGTGGGTTTATATCGAGAGCAAAATCCCTTTAGAAAAAATTAAGCGCGCCATCAACGATGTGGGCTATATCGTTTTGTCCGTTGAAGAGCGTCCCTAGACTTCTTAGCTTCGAGCTTCTAGCATTTTCTTATGCGAATTCTGTTATTAATTCTGCTCCTCTTGAGCTGCCAAAAGGCGTTTGATCCGACTAAAGAAATTTGGATTTATACTTCAATGTATAAAGACACCGTCGCTGATCTCTCAAGTGAATTGCAAAAAGATTTTCCGGGCATCACTTTTCATTGGTATCAAGCGGGCAGTGAAGAGATTGCCGCCAGAGCGAATGGTGAGATCATGGCCGGTGGAATTCGCGCTGATCTTTTAATTTCTTCAGATCGCTTTTGGTATGAAGAATTAGCGAGTGCCAAGATGCTTCACCATTATCGCCCTACGGGCGTTGAAGAAGTTGATCTTTCACTCAAGCATAGAGATGGCTTCTATACTGCGGTCGCTCTTCCTATGATGGTGATGACCTATAATAAAGAAGTGGTCACGAATCCACCGAAAACCTTTCGTGAGATGACCGATAAAAAATGGGACAAACAATTTACCACCGGCTCACCTTTAGCTTCAGGCACGAACTTCACCACCATGGCGATGCTACAAAAACATTATGGCTGGGAATATTTCACCAAACTTAAAAACAACGGCGTCATCTCTCAAGGTGGCAACTCGGCAGTCATTCGTCGCGTACAAACTAAAGAGCGGCCGGTGGGCTGGGTGCTCTTAGAAGATCTGCTGCGCTTACAGGGAAAAGATGATCGCTTAGGGATTATTTATCCAGAAGATGGAGTGGTACTGCAGGCCAACGTCATGGCGATTGCGAAGCGTCCCTATTCACGAACTCTTGCTGAAAAAGTCGCCGACTGGATGCTTTCAAAAAAAGGGCAAGAAGCCATGCTGCGCTCATATATGTATGCCACGCGTACCGGCTTCCCAGCTCCCAAAGGTGCGCCCGAATTAAAGACACTCAAAATGTTTCCCTCAGATCAAGCGTTCTTAGATGCTGTCACAGAAAAACGCATTGATCTCAAAGATGAATACACGGAGATCATGTTTCAATGAAAAAACTGATCACATCTCCTTGGGTTATTTTAGGCTCTGCACTTATAGTGGTTTTATTTTTGTGCCTTTATCCCTATGGCGTATTAGTTGGAAAAATTCTCTTTCCACCACCAGAAGGGGCACTGTCGCTTAAATACTTCACCGGAATCCTGGCCAAGAAATCTACCTTCATTGCGCTTAAAAACACACTGATCGTCTCGCTACTAACTGCACTGATATCAACAGTTATTGCTATGCCACTCGCTTGGCTAATTTCTCGCTCAGATATTGCGGGTAAATCTAAGTGGCGCACACTCTTTCTTCTTCCTTATGCCATCCCACCTTATATTGGTGCCATTGCCTGGGTGGCACTCGCTAATCCCACAAACGGCTATCTCAATTATTTTTTTCCAGTGAACGTCTATTCGATGGGAGGCCTCATCTGGGTGATGAGCTCTTTCTTCTACACCTATATCTTACTCTCTCTTTTGACCGCGCTCGATCGCACTGATCCTTCGCTTGAGGAGGCCGCACGGCTTTCAGGTGCCACTCCCTTGCGTGTCTTTTTTCAAATCACGCTGCCCATTATTAAACCTGCTTTTATTTCAGGCCTAGTCCTAGTCACTCTCGCCTCTGCAGCCTCTTTTGGTATTCCTGCCTTGATCGGGGGGCCCGCGCGCATCTTTGTCATGACGACAAAGATTTATACTTTCCAGCAAACCGGCTCATTTGGTGGCTTATATCTCGCGGGAGCACTCTCCATTCTTCTGCTCCTCTTAGGAGTCACAGGGCTCTTCATCAATCTGATACTTTCACAAAAACTCTTAAAAACTGTCGGTGGCAAAACGTCGAGGCCCAGTCTCGTGAGTCTGGGCAAGTGGAAATATGTCGCCTATTTCATTTTGAGTTTTTTCTTTCTGGTGCTCTTCGTTCTTCCGGTTGGCAGTATCACGCTGGCAAGTCTTTCACCTTATCAAGGGGTGATTGAGTGGAAGGCCTTAAGTCTGATGCACTTTAAGCGCGTCTTTATTGAAACCGAAGAAACCATGCGCGCCATTAGTAATTCGTTTAAACTCTCCTTTATCGCTGCCACCGCCACGATGGTGCTAGGTCTTTTGATTGCCTACCTAAGAGTCAAAACCAAAATCAAAGGCCGCGGCATTTTAGAAGTCATCGCGGCCATTCCTTATGCCACGCCTGGAACAGTGCTGGCTTTCGCTTTGATTTTGAGTTTCTCACAAAATGTCCTGGGCCTTCCGATCTCGCTTTATAACACTCTCGCCATGATCGCAGTCGCTTACACCGCCCATTATTTGAACTTCTCCGTGCGCACGATGAGTGACGGTCTCTCACAAGTTGATGATGTACTCGCTGAAGCCGCGCGCGTGAGTGGTGCGGATTGGTTTACGAGTCTTAAAACCATTTGGTTTCCCCTGATGAAACCTGCGCTGGTCGCCTCATGGTTTTTAGTTTTTATGCCTGCCATGACAGAACTCACCATGACGATTCTTCTGACAGGTCCGGGTCTTGAAACACTGGGGACTCTGATTTTTCAAATGCAAGACTACTCTGATGCCAGTGGTGGAGGGGCAGCGGTGCTGTCCTTGTGTACGGTAGCAGGAGTTATCGTTCTAAATATGTTGGTTAAATTACTCTCTCAAGGGAAATACGGCCTATGAGTACCGTCACGTTTGAACATATTGGCAAGAGTTATGGAGATGTACGAGTCATTAAAGACTTTGATCTCAAAATCAAAGACGGTGATTTTGTTTCATTCTTGGGCCCATCTGGTTGTGGCAAAACCACCACTCTTCGCATGGTAGCGGGCCTTGAAACCAATACTGAGGGAAAACTATTTATAGGTAGTGAGCTGGTGAACGATCCACAAAATAAATTCATCATGGCGCCTGAGAAGCGCCAAGTGGGTATGGTGTTTCAAAGTTATGCCGTCTGGCCCCATATGAATGTGTTTGAGAATGTCGCCTACCCTCTCAGAGTCGCTAAAATCGCCAAGACAGAAATCTCTGATCGCGTGCAGACCATTCTTAAAACCGTTGAACTCAATGGTCTGGAAGAACGCATGCCCTCACAGCTCTCCGGTGGTCAGCAACAGCGTGTCGCTCTGGCGCGCGGTCTTGTCGCCAAACCAAAAGTTCTTCTCCTCGATGAACCACTTTCAAACTTAGATGCTAAACTGCGCGAAAAAATGCGCGTCGATATTCGCCAGATTCAGCAGCAGTTTAAAATCACTTGTATCTATGTCACCCACGATCAAGTTGAGGCCTTCACGATGAGTGATCAGATCGTCCTTATGAATAAAGGCGATATCGTTCAGTCAGGTGCGCCTTCGGAGATCCGGAATAATCCTAAGAATGAGTTTGTGGCCGAGTTTATACGATGAGTATGACTTATTACGAACTCAATGTTTTCACTCGACCAGACAAGCAATCGTCTCAAAGTGGAAACCCGTTGGCCGTCCTCGTGGGAGGAGATCATTTAAGTGATGATAAGCGACTTAAGATCACCCAAAAAATCAACTTCTCCGAAACTGTCTTTCTGAATCTCGCGCAGAACTCTCTCCGTATTTTCTCACCGGCCGGAGAACTCCCTTTTGCCGGTCACCCTACAGTGGGCTGCGCTTGGTTAGTCAGTCATCTTAAAAATATTCAAGGCGAATTTTCATTAAAGCTGATAAAAAGCCAGCTTCAAGCTTTCGTTCATTTAAATAAAG
>JBIKNE010000178.1:0-5330 GCA_044358855.1 Bacteriovoracaceae bacterium
ATTGCCAATATTTTGCGGTAGCCCTTCAGCAAAAAACTGCCAAACCCGCTCACTGGCCGGTCTGCCCTCTTGAACAAAGAGGTGTTGGAAGACGCGCGAGAGGAAAAAGTGAGAGGAGAGGGCGTTTTTGGGCTCTACCCCCGACACTTCGCGCAAAGACAATGACGCAAGTGTATCTATGCAAGGCTCTTTTAAGTAACGGTTGTGAGGAGAGACCGGAACTTCCGGCAGATTATTTTCTCGGCGAGCGGCATTCATCTCCATCCACGGCTCATGAAAGCTTTCCATCATGATGTAGAAGCCACCAGGCACGAGCGCGCGTGAGATATGCTCAAAAGCGGCTTTCTGCGCTTCCCAGGAAAGCAGATTCACTACTGAGCGCTCGGTGATGATGATGTGAGGATGGCCCTCAAAAGCACTGGCTTCACGCATATCGCCGGACTTAA
The DNA here is from genome assembly GCA_044358855.1 of Bacteriovoracaceae bacterium. GTDB lineage: Bacteria > Bdellovibrionota > Bacteriovoracia > Bacteriovoracales > Bacteriovoracaceae > UBA6144. Next base: position 447 of record JBIKNE010000178.1, read on the forward strand.
TGGTGAGACCAGGGAGTTTTCTAGATTGTGCGAGTTCAACGAGCTCAGGCACAAATTCGACGCCACAAAGTTTCGCCCCGGCAAATTCGTCCCACAGTGCTTGCAGGAGATAACCATTCCCGCACCCCATATCGAGTATGTGCGCTTGTTCAGGTGCGACACCGAGAGTGCGAAGACTCTGGCGCACTTGTTTGATCACAAATTGTGTTTCACGTTCGCGTACGACTTTGTCTTGCATCGACATCTGGCCTTGGAGACCCCAGCCTTTTGCTAAGCGCTCGTAGTGTTCGAGAATGATTTTATCGCTCATAATTTACGTCTCGCTTTGATAATAAAGCGCTCCGGTGCGGGATGGCCTTCAATTGTGAGATTTGGATTTTTGGGATCAAGATAGTCCGCGAGACTTGGTCCATCGATCCATTCAGTTTTGCGCTGCTCGAGGGTTTTATTCCACTGAGTGGAGATAATCTCGATGTCAGCAAACTTCGCTCGCTCCATCATGGTTTTAAGACATGAGAGTGTCGGTAGCCACCATACATTGGGCATATTGGCGTAGCGATCTTGAGGAATTAATGCCGTAGCACTTTCGCCGGGCACACCAATCGTTTCCAGAATAAGCTCACCACCGGGAACTAGAGCTTCCCGCAACTCTAACAGCTGACTCATGGGATCGCGGTGATGATAGAGCACGCCCATATGAAAAATAAGATCAAATGATTTTGGGAAATACTCGAGATGTTCAACGCCTAAAAGATAAAGCTCAGCGCCCTTGATGGGATCAATTTGTTGTAAGAATTGCCACTGCAAAAGATTTAAGGGCTGAGGATCAAAGCCCCACACTTGGGTCGCGCCTCGCTTGACCAGCTCGCGCATATACCAGCCATTGCCACAGCCGATATCGAGAATTTTTTTGTCTGCTAAATCGGGAAGGGCGACTTCGAGACGTGCGAATTTTTGACGACAGTCCCACTCGGCATCGATCAAGAGACCTGGTAATTCAAAAGGACCTTTCTTCCAGGGTTTAAGTCCTTGGGCACTTTCTTTAATACTCTTTACATCTTTGGGATTAAGACTCTCGAGTGCTGTACGCTCGCGTGTCCATTTGGGCGCTTTAAGGGCCAAGGCCCGTTCTTCGTGGAGGGTTTGTAGTTCTGAAGAGAGCTGCATCAGGACAAAATGCCGCTAAAAAATGCGAGTGGCAAGAAGCTTTAAGATTTGACCGCTAGGAACGTGGCAAAAGGCCCCCAACGAAGCAGCATTTCGACGGGGCCAAAGCCTGCCTCATGTAACATCGCCGTATGTTTGGCAGGACTCAAAGGAATCAAAACATCTTCTAAGGCTTCGCGCTTCTGAGAAATTTCTAATTCAGAATAACCATTATGACTTTTAAATGCATAGTAAGCGTCGGTGACGAGATCTTGTAATCCCGGAGAGTCGGTTTCAACTTTTTCTGCTAACAAAAGAACTCCACCGGGGCGAAGTGAGGCGTAGATCTTTTTCAAGAGTGGCAGACGAGTTTCTAGTGGTAAAAATTGAAGGGTGTAATTCATCACCACCGCACCACAAGTATTCATCGGCTCACGCGTAATATCGGCCTGATTGATTTCGGCATTTTTAAGACCGAAGGCCTTCATTTTGAGGCGAGCTTTTTCCACCATTGGCGCTGATGTATCGATACCTACTAAATTCAAATCGAGATGTTTTAGATGAGAGCCGATTTGCAAAAGAGCGGCACCCGTTGAGCAACCCAAATCATAAACCGTATCGCCATGTTTTAAGAGACGAGAGAGCAGATCGACTGAGAGCAATTGATTTTCACGGTAAAGTGGCACCGAGCGAGTCACCATATCGTCGAATACTTCAGCCACTTCAGCATTAAAGCTAAAAGGCACGATGCGATCCATAGGAGTCGCGAAGTAGCGATCTTTAGGCGTTGTCGACATAGGTTCTCCGGAAAATTCGTGACACTTTGCCCCAATACACAATCTGTGACAAGAGGTGCATTTTGGCCCTGAGAATTGCTACAATCATCCAAATGCAGCACCCGATTTCCATATTTTGCGCCTTCATTGCCATCCTTTTATGGGCCTCATTGGCCATGACGTCGAGTCTCTTAAAAGGCATTCCACCTTTCTTTCAATTAGCGATCGCTTTTAGCGTAGGGGCCTTGCCGGTATTGCTTAAAGGCAGAAAGGCTTTTCCTTCGCAACGAACATTAATCTTGGGAGTCGCCGGTTTATTTGGTTATCACTTCTTTCTCTTCACCGCGTTTCGTTTGGCCCCACCGGTCGAGGCGAATTTAATTAATTACCTCTGGCCGATGTTAATGGTGATGCTTGCTCCGCTGTTTTTTCGCGAGTCGAGTTTGAAAATGGGTCACTTCATTGGAGCGGCGTTGGCGCTAGTAGGGGTCGCGATTTTGGTGACTCAACAAGAGGTGAGTCTCACAGCAGAAAATCTCTTAGGCTATGGCTGTGCTTTAGGGGCGGCCTTCACCTGGCCGATCTATTCTTTGCTCAAACGAAAAACTCCTGATGAAGCAGTCATCACTACGGCCGGAATTTGTCTGATCGCGAGTCTTCTATGTGCTGTCACTCATTATGTTTTGGAAGAGCGAGTCGCGCCTACGAGCGAGCAGTGGTATTTGCTACTATGGCTTGGGCTTGGACCTTTTGGCGCCGCTTTTTATCTATGGGACTTTAGTCTTAAGAAGGGCGATCCGCGTATCATCGGTGCACTATCGTATCTCACACCGGTGCTCTCAACAGTTTTACTTGTCTTCGGAGCAGGCCTTGATGCAACTTCTGCTACTTGGACGGCGATGCTCTTTATGAGTGTCGGCTCGCTTGTCGGAGCTGGCCTTTCCCGGTAATCTCGCGCCTTATGTCTTATTATCTCACAACAGAAAATTACTTTCGTTCCGAGGCGCTGCCTCCGCGTGAGCATGCCCACACGATTGACCGAGAATTGGGATTCTCCATTGATGAGATTGAACATCGCTTGCATCGCAAAGCCTTTGATATGGATCCCGAGGGCCATGTCGGTACGTGGGGCAAGCGCATGCATGAAGCGCAAACCTGGGTGGGTCTTGAACCGCAAACGCTTTTAACTCCTTATGATGAATTAAGTCGTATGTGTGATTTGATAGATTTGCCGGAAGGGGCGCATGTCGCTGATCTAGGCGCCGCCTATGGGCGTATGGGGTTTGTACTTCACAAACGTTTTCCAGATGCTCACTTCACCGGCATTGAAATTGTTCATGAGCGTGTGGAAGAGGGTAATCGTCTCTTTGCCATTCATGGCTGTAAAAATGCCCGCCTGATTCAGCACGATATGTTTGCTAAGGATTTTCAGCTGCCTTTAGCAGACTGTTACCTGATTTATGACTACGGGGCGCTAGACCATCTTCGCTGGACCATGGGACAATTACAGAATCTGGCCGGCATTCATCGCTTCCAGGTGATCGCGCGCGGAGAGACCATCCGCTCGTTGATTCAATATGCCCATCCCTGGTTATGGGATGTGGGAGAGGTCAAACATGAAAAAAACTTCTCCGTCTACGCTAACTACGTTTCATGAACTCTCGGACTGGCAAAAGTTCCACGCCGAAAATCATTCAGATGAAGAAATTAAAAGAATTTTAAGACAACGTCAGTTTTATCAAATTCCCAAACACAACGATCAAATGGCCCGGCAACATTCTATGTTGGTGGATAAAATTTTGGGCTTTGATCTTAAAAGCGTGGAAGAAAAATTAGTTAAGAAGGGCCAAGCGAAAATGCCTAACGGCAGTTTTGAATACTGGGGGCCAGCGTTGCATGACGGTGCTCAAACCTGGGTGGGTCTTGATGCGCAGACTTTGAATACACCTTATTCAGTGTTGTGGCGCTTGTGTGAGTTAGTGGAACTGAAAGCAAATATGAGTGTAGTGGATCTAGGCGCCGCTCATGGACGGCTGGGTTTAGTCATGCACTCATTTGAACCCAATGCCACTTTCATAGGCCTTGAGTATGTGCCGGAGCGAGTGGAACTCTCGCAGAAAATTTATCAGCGCTGGGGATGTTTGAATGCCAGCGCGAAAGTCGCTGATCTCTTCGCTAAAGATTTTGAAATGCCGGAAGTTGATATCTATTTTATCTACGATTACGGCCGTCATGATCATATCAACGCCACCCTTGGACAAATTAGTTTGGAAGCCGCCAAGCGGCCGATCAAGTTAATTGCTCGTGGACAGGCGACTAATAAATTGATTGCTGATCATCATGCATGGGCGACGCTTATCTATGAAGGTGTGGATGAAGAGCATTTCAATATTTATGAAGCTCAACCCGAGACTATTTAGCTGATCCGACCGAGTTTTTCCCTTGGTTGAAAGCAATTCTGAAATCTCCTATAATAAAAAAACTGATGGAGGATTGAACCCTGTGGTGCGAGCACAGGCCTCCATCAGAAATCATCCTCACATTCGTCAGGGATTTTTTATCAGTCGCCATGTGCACCTCCTGGGCCATGTGGTGAGTGACTTAGTCGCTTGAAATCAAAATGCATTGAGTGAGGAGCGAAGAAAAAATCGGACAGGGTGTGGGTAAAATTTGGATCGAGTCTTCTGTGTTGTTTCGAATTCAATATGTAGATATAATAAAAAAACTGGTGGAGGGTTGAACCTCGTGCTGCAATCACGAGCCTCCAACAGAAATCATCCTCACATTCGTCAGGGATTTTTTGATCAGTCGCCATGTGCACCTCCAGGGCCACCTCATGAGTGACTTAATCGTTTGAAATCAAATTCTGTTATTTGGTTTATGAAGAAAAATCGGACATGGTATGGGTAAAAAACGGACATGAAATCAGCGCATGACAAACCGATTCATTGAATGTTAAATA
>JBIKNE010000179.1:0-5310 GCA_044358855.1 Bacteriovoracaceae bacterium
TACTACAGCAAGTAGCAACATAAGCGAAAAGGTGGTCAACATCCGTGTGACTAATAGGCGCATTGTTTAATTATTTTACGCCTGAAGCCCAGCTGAAGGAATGCAAGCAAGCTCAAAAGCTTCTGATTTTAGGTACTCAATGCAATATTTTGACTAGTCACAACAATGACTACTCACTAAGCGTTGTTGGTCCTATCGGGGCAAATTGTTTTGTGGTTTTTAGTAATAAGGGGCAGCCGAAGCTGCCCCCGTAGGACCATTACTTGAGATTCGCAGCTCTTAAGCGCAATTCTGCGCGCTCGAGCTTGCGACGGAACTTGATCAAATCAACGTCTGTGAGGCTTGTTTCGCCTGCAAGACGTGATGTGGCCTTGGCCTTAGCATTCTTCGCTCTTTCCTGATCGATGTCTTGTGGACGCTCTGAAGTGAACGAGAGAACAGTGACTGCTCCCTCCATAACACGACAAAGACCAGCTGTTACGGTGAAATGACGAGTTGAACCGTCAGTTGTTTTCGCCGTAAGGATGCCCGTACCCAACTCAGTCAAAATATGAGTGTGATCCGGAAGAATATTGATCTCACCGCGAACAGTGGGAACAGTTATGTCAGTGCAATCGAGGCCCTTAATAACAGTCCCTTTCGGGGTGAACAGGTTAAGCTTAAACGCCGCCATGATTATTTCCCTTCAGCCAACTTCTTAGCTTTCTCATGAACCATATCTAGGCCACCAACAAGGTAGAACGCTTGCTCAGGCAAGTGATCACATTCGCCGGCCAAGATGGCTTTGAAAGCTTTGATTGTATCTTCGATCTTAACGAACTGACCCGGGATACCAGTGAACTGTTCAGCAACGAAGAACGGCTGAGACAAGAACTTCTGTACCTTACGAGCGCGCGCTACGAGCTGCTTATCTTCTTCAGAGAGTTCATCCATACCCAAGATTGCAATGATATCTTGCAATTCTTTGTAGCGCTGAAGAACTGACTGAACTTGACGTGCAACTGTGTAGTGCTCTTTACCCATAACTTCTTCAGTCAAAATTGTTGAAGAAGAAGAGAGTGGATCAACCGCAGGGTAAATACCTAGCTCGGCGATCTGACGAGACAATTCAGTTGTTGCATCCAAGTGAGCAAACGTTGTTGCAGGAGCTGGATCGGTATAGTCATCCGCTGGAACGTAAACCGCCTGGATCGACGTAATAGATCCGTCTTTCGTAGAAGTAATACGCTCTTGCATCGCACCCATTTCAGTACCCAACGTCGGCTGGTAACCCACCGCTGAAGGAATACGGCCAAGAAGTGCAGACACTTCTGAACCCGCTTGAGTAAAGCGGAAGATGTTATCAACGAAGAACAATACGTCTTGCTTCTCTTCATCACGGAAGTATTCCGCGACAGAGAGACCAGTCAAAGCAACGCGAGCACGTGCACCTGGTGGTTCATTCATCTGACCGAACACCAGTGCTGTTTTGTCGATAACGCCCGAGTCTTTCATCTCGTGATAAAGATCGTTACCTTCACGTGTACGCTCACCCACACCTGCGAACACAGAGAAACCACCGTGTTGAGTTGCGATGTTGTTAATGAGTTCCATGATCAAAACGGTTTTACCTACACCTGCACCACCGAAGAGACCGATCTTTCCACCTTTCAAATAAGGAGCAAGAAGATCGATAACTTTAATACCCGTAAAGAACGGCTCTTTCTTAGTAGAAAGGTGCGCGAACTTTGGAGCTGCACGGTGAATGTTGTAAGTTTTCTTGGTCTTCATCGGACCAGCTTCGTCGATTGGCTCGCCAATGACGTTGATGATTCGGCCCAAGGTCTCGCGACCTACTGGAGCTTGAATCTGTGCGCCTGTGTCTTTGACCTGTTGACCGCGAGCGAGACCTTCAGTCGCATCCATCGCAATACAACGGACAGTGTTGTTACCCAAATGCTGGGAAACTTCAATGACCAGGTTTCCTTCCCCGCCCGGGAGGGTTTTGTTTGTGAGGCGGAGGGCATTGTACAAAGCAGGAAGTTTGCCGTTAGCAAATTCCACGTCTACAACAGGCCCCATCACTTGTCGGATCACACCAGTGTTTTCCATCGAAGGCTCCTTAACCGTTCAGCGACTCGGCACCAGATACAACCTCTGCAAGTTCGGTTGTAATCTTTGCCTGACGCAGTTTGTTCATTTTGAGAGACAGTTTACGAATCATTTCTTTACAGTTTTTAGAAGCGTTTTCCATCGCACTCATACGAGCGCCGTGCTCTGAAGCCACGGCATCAAGAAGGGCGGTGTAAACCGACGTCACGAAAACTTCCGGCACCAATGTATCTAGAATGCTGCCAGCAGAAGGCTCATACTTATAGTCGTATGGGAACTTCGCCGCCAAAGCTTCTTTCTCTTCATCGGTAACAACCAAAGGAAGCAATTGCTTCAACTTGGTTTCGAAAGCAATCGCTGACAAGAACGAGTTATAGAGCACATAAACTTTGCCCACTTCACCCGAGGTGAATAAAGCAGCAAGCTCATCAGCAACCTTGCGAACTTCTTCGAAGGTGGCGTCTTGTTTTGCGAAAGTAAATGTTTTACCGGCATTCACTTCTTTGTGAACGAGGTCGCGGGTTTTCTTACCAATGAACATAAATTTGAGTTGTTCATCTTTTTTCTCTTTAGCCAAACGGCGAGCTGCCTTAGTAACTGAAGAGTTATAACTTCCGCAAAGGCCCTTATCTGAGCTGATGACCAAAACAATCGACTGGCGATTTTCTGGGTTCTCACGGAAATACATCGATGAGTAATCTTTGTTCAAAGCCGAAACTGTGCGAACGGTTTGCTCAAGCTCAGTTGCATATGGACGCATGCCCAAGATACGAACTTGCGCTTTATTAAGCTTAGCCGCAGACACCAACTTCATGGCCTTAGTGATCTTAAAAGTACCTTTGGTACTCTTAATCCGCTTTTTTAAGTCTTTAATATTTGCCATGGCCTATATCGCCTTAATTCAGCTTAGTGTTTGTAGTTAGCTACGAAAGTCTTAATTGCTTCAACCAGTTTGCCTTCGCTTTCAGAAGAGATCGCATTTTCTTTGCGAATCGCGCCTGTTAGATCAGAGTGCTTGCTGTTCAAGAATTCAATTAGGTCTTTTTCAGCCGCTTGAATTCTATCAACTGGAATTGCATCGAAGAGACCTTTAATCGCGCCGAAAATCGCCATAACTTGGTTAGTGACTTCGATTGGCTGATATTGACCTTGCTTCAAAAGCTCAACCAAACGTGAACCACGTGCGAGCTGACGCTGAGTCGCTTCATCCAAGTCAGAACCGAACTGAGCAAAGGCTGCTAGTTCACGATACTGAGCAAGATCAAGACGAAGTGTACCGGCTACTTTCTTCATCGCTTTTGTTTGAGCAGAACCACCTACGCGCGAAACTGAAAGACCAACGTTTACCGCTGGACGAACGCCTGAGTTGAAAAGATCTGATTCAAGATAGATCTGACCGTCAGTGATCGAAATAACGTTTGTAGGAATGTAAGCCGAAACGTCACCTTCTTGAGTTTCAATGATTGGCAAAGCCGTCATTGAGCCTGCGCCTAAAGCATCGTTTACCTTACATGCGCGCTCGAGAAGACGAGAGTGAATGTAGAAAACGTCGCCAGGGAAAGCTTCGCGACCAGGAGGACGGCGAAGAAGAAGAGACATCTGGCGATACGCTTGAGCTTGTTTTGTAAGATCATCATAAACGATCAAGGCGTGCTTACCGTTGTCACGGTAGTACTCACCCATTGTCGCGCCAGTGTATGGAGCGAGGTATTGCAATGGAGCCGATGATGATGCAGGAGCAGAAACGATAATGGTGTACTCGAGAGCGCCGGCTTCAGAAAGTTTCTGATAAACCTGACGAACTGTTGATTGCTTTTGACCTACAGCTACGTAGATACAAACAACGCCTTTGCCTTTTTGGTTGATGATCGTGTCAACGGCAACAGCTGTTTTACCAGTCTTACGGTCGCCAATGATCAATTCGCGCTGACCACGACCGATTGGAATCATTGCATCGATTGCTTTGATACCAGTTTGTAGCGGCTCATGAACTGACTTACGAGCGATAATGCCCGGAGCTTTTGTTTCTACTTGGCGGAATTCTTTGGCAGCAATTTCACCGTTTCCGTCGATTGGCTCACCGATTGCGTTAACTACGCGACCCAAGAGAGCGTCACCAACAGGTACCGAAACGATTTTTTCTGTACGCTTAACAGTTGAGCCTTCTTTAATAGCAGCGTCTTCACCCAAAACGGCGATACCAACGTTGTTCGTTTCAAGGTTCAAAACCATCCCCTTAACGCCGCCCTCGAACTCTACAAGTTCGCCAGAGAGAACGTTTTTGAGACCGAACACGCGTGCCACACCGTCACCGATGGTCAACACTGTTCCGATTTCGTTCATTTGTAGGCGCGATTCGAAATTTGCGATGCGCTCTTTGATGATGCCCGTGATTTCTTCCGGACGGATCGTTGTGCTCATGTTCTTCCTTCCTTGCAGTTATTCGCTAATAACGGATTGTTTAAATTGTGCCAGCTGATAGTCCAAAGAAGCATCAAGTTGAAGGTCTTCAACTGTGACTCTATAGCCTGCGCTGATATTTGCATTTTGTTGATAAACCAAAGTTGGCTCGCGGCCTACTTTCGTTTTAAGAAAAGCTTTCATTTGCTCGATGAGTTTTGGGTCGATTTGATTTTCAGCGCCCTCAACAACACCCTTAATGAAACCCTTACGTTCGTCATCAAGCACCACCATCTCTTTAATAATAAGAGGAAGAAGGCCGATACGTTTTTCTTCGATGAGATAATTTACTGCGCCAGTAAGCATCTCAGTGAATCCAGCTTTCTTGGCTACATCAGCAAAGACTGCTTTCTTTTCATCAAGAGTGAACACGTCGAGAAACATGACGTTCTCAAGTTGGTTCGCCTTATTGATGATCTCAGTTAATGTGACGAGCTCGTCCACTAATTTGATTTTCTTTTCATCACTCAGCTGGAGTAATGCGTGAGCATAAGTTTTGGCGACAGTTTGTTGTTTCATTTAACCATTTCTCCAAAAATCTTAGCCGAAGCTTTGTGTTGGAAATCTTTATTGCCTTTGATGGTGGTCTTTGCCTTAGCAATAACTTCATCAAGAAGACTGGCATTCAACGCAGAAATAAGAGATTTTCTTTCTGCTTCAATTTTCGCAGAAGCGTCTGTCTTTAACTTGAAAGACTTTTCTTCCATTTCGCGTGCGTAATTTTTTTCGTAGTTTTTAACTTCTACTTCTGCCTGGCGA
>JBIKNE010000180.1:0-5288 GCA_044358855.1 Bacteriovoracaceae bacterium
CACGTTGGTATGAACGATTAAATCAACGCTACAGTCGGGTTAATTCCATAAAAGTGTATCTGCTCTCGATTGTTCCTTTTATTGCATTTCATTTTCGTGATTTGAATTTGAGTTATTACAGCACGGCCGACTTGGTTATGCTTCCGAATGCTCAGTATTTTCAATGGATGCTAAAATGCTATTTAGCAGTGCTATCTTTTGTTTTGCTTCATGAGATTTATCTTTGGAGAAAACAAATTAAAGAGCCGAATCGTGTTTGTTATTTCGCTTTAATTTGTCTCACTTACGGATATAGCTTTTTAGTCGGTAAGAGTTTGGTGCAAGTGTTGTTCCCATTGCTAGTTATCCATGGGGTGGCCTATCTCGCGATTATGGCCCAGCACATGACAAACACTCGTCGAATGACGATGAAAAAAGCATCAGCTTTAATTCTCATGACAGCTTTTATCTTCGGAACAACGGAATCTTATTTTGAAGAAAACATGGATCAATTCATCGCTAGTGGCAGCCAATGGGTCACGGCACTATTGATCGGAACTTATCTGACGCCGCTGTTAGCACATTATGTCTTAGATGCCTTTCTATGGCGTCGGCGAGCTATTGCACCACTGGCAAACAAATAGTCCTGGTGCGACTGGAACAGCTTGGTAGGGTGGAAGGCAGAGTGCTGCTTGATTGGTAATCCCCATTTTCGAGGCAAAGCAGTAAAGATCAGGCTCGCACATACGATCAAGCAAGGTACCAGTGAAGAGATTATAAGTCCCACCTGCAGAAGTACAAAAGGCTGCTGGCGTGTTGGCACCAAAGCATCCTCGAACTTCAAGATTGCTGCCAGATGGCCAGAGATAAAACATCAATTTGATTTTATAGACCTCATGATCGGCGCGCTTCATATTGACACCAGCATGATCTGGCCAAAGTGTCAGTGTGCCTGAAGCGGCCATGAGGTGAGGGAAATTTCCATCACGACGAACTTTATTTCGAACAATTCCATCCATCGTTAAAGTGATATTTTTGAGTTTAGTGCCATTAGGAGATCGCCAGCCTGCCTTGAGTTCTGCGTTTCCACCGATGTACGGCATGGTGAATTGTACATTGAGTGGAGTTGTGAAGGCGGAATTAACCTGCAAGTTGTTGAGCGCGGCGGTACAAAGTTGCGGATCGTCGAGATAGTTTTGCACAGCTTTTTGTAAGGCCTTATAGGAATAGACTCTTTGTGTTGCGATAGTGTTTTTTTCATTATCCGTATTCATTTGAAACAGATAATAGGCCATCGCCATCATGGCGGTGCAGCCAAAGAGCACCATCAGTATAACGCTGCCTCTTTGCGAATTCATATTCAAGGAGGACATACCAAACAGGTGTACCAATTCATGGTGTTTTGAATGGTCACGGAACATTTTTTGCCACAAGAAGCGGAATGGTTCCAAGACTTATTGGAAGTATTGTGAGCGATAGAAGGAACAGGACATGAAAAACCAGTGGTGTACTCATTGGGTTTGGCCGCGCCCTCACTCATACTGCAGCCATAGTTAGAAGGAGAACAGCTCAAGGTAATAAAGGTTCCTTTGAACTGGCAAGTCTTGTCGACGTCACAGGCCCCGGTGGCTTCATTGTAAGTGCCTTTCATCAGCACACAGGTTTCTCGCAAGCTTTGATCAGCATTACAGAATCTGACTGTACCACCCGTGTCAGAAAGCACTGGGACATTAAAGAAGAATTTTTTGGTTTTCCCTTCAGTTCCTAGGAGCAGATCAATTTTCAAAATAGTTTTAATCAGCGTTTGCCCACCGATCGTGACCCGCGGCAAAGTCACACCTAGATCCTGTGAGCCTTCCAGTTTAGTGACTTCAAACCCTTTCAGTTTAGTACCGGTGGTGATACTCGCCAATCCAAAGACTTTCCAGCGAGTGAGGTTAAGTACTTTGTCGGTGGTATTAAAACGCTGACCTTTGAGATCCTCACAGCCCATGGGGGTGTAGATATATTGCCCCATGTTGTTAGCAAATTGATCTCTGGTAATAGCATTCGATGAGCGTTGCTGAACATCACTCATATTGCCCATAAACTTAACTAAGCCTAAGGCCAATCCGCCTATCAGCGCAACGGAAACCATCACTTCCATTAAGCTAAAGCCAGCATAGCGTGTCTGTCGAGAAGGTATCATTTAAAGTTTCCCATCTGTTTTATTCATCTTAAACTAAATAAGCACTATAGCAAAAGACAAAAGATTGAGGCGTCTATGAGCTTAGAGAAATATAAATATGGACTCATATTATTGGCAGTTGTCATTGGTTTCATCTTCTATCAGGCCCGGGATGTTGACTCATTACCGGAAATGTCTTCGTCGGTAAAACCTCGTCAAAGGCCTGACCGCAAAACACACCAAGCATCAAAAGATAATCTACAAGAATCAAAATATAGTGCCCCTGAGGAATCTTCTGATGAAGTTGTGCCAGAGAAGGCGGTCTCAAATGAAGAAATTAAGCAGCAAGTCGCTGAGGAGCAACAAACTTTACAGAGCGAATTTCTTAAGCAAATAAAGCTGCAAATGAAGTTACCGGATAATATGCATTTTGAAAAAATGGACTTAGATGATTTTGCTACGGGTGTTTATGGTGTTTCGACTTTAGAGCAAAAACAATTTGCCATTATTGCTGCCAATAAATCCGCCACGACAAACGAAGTTGTAGGTTATCTCAACGAGTTAAAAGACTCAATTCCGATGTTGGGCAACCGCACCTTAACTATTAATGAAGGTGACATAAAAAAAATCGATGCACCTAGTGATTCTGGTCTAGGAACATTTACCATTATTCCTGCCGGACAAGTGGGGACGTCGGAGTTTTATGCGGCCTATGTCGAACGAAAAGACAAAAAAGGTTCTTATCTCTTTCTCATGAGTGCCCCCGCAGCTGTTTTTCATCAAAATGAAGGCGCTTTAGATGATTTGATGAATAAAACTAAAACGGTGCCCTAGTGAGAGGTGGTTTGGTTTATGGGCTGAGTCTTGTTTTGGCATTTTGTAGTTTTTATTACGAACTGGCCTTAGGGCAGATCCTTTCAGTCAATCTTGGTGGAACCAAACAACAATATTTTATTATCTTCGCCCTCTTTACCACCGCCCTGGGTTTTGGTTCATTGTGCTTTGGGCGCTTAAAAAAAAATTATCCATTAGAAAAAATTTTTGTCGGCGTTGAGATCGCTCTCACCCTTTTGGGTGGGTTAAGTCCATTTGTTATCACCGGACTTTTCGCCTCTCTCTCTACATTCTGGGCGGCGGCCATTAGCTATTTTTTGGTCTTCTCTATTGGATTCGCTTCTGGTTTTGAGCTGATTTGCTTATTTACTCTTTTACCACAAAACCATGGCAAAATTCTGACCTTTGATTATTTAGGAATGTTAGCGGCGGCATTGCTGTTTCCTTATTATTTATTGCCAGAACTAGGAGTAGGAGCAAGCACAGTACTAGTTGCGACACTCAATTTAGCGGCACTTACAGTCATAATGCCTTTAGGTCCGAAAATGCGATTAGCACTTTCGGCCGTTGTAGGAATTTCGGTACTTTTGAGCTATCAGCAACAAGACACACTCCAGGACTTTTTAGTGAAGTTGTATCTGGGGGCGAAGTGAGAATCCTCTATTCTTTTATTACTCTCACAAATTCATTTGCCACCATGGCCGGGGCGATGATCCTTGCGGGCCTTACTACGGAATACACGGGTGAAGATATTTATTCACAAAGTTTTACGATGGGGCCTTACCTCTTGGGGCTTGGGATTGGTAGCAGCTGGGCCGATCGGGTTTATGAAAGCAGTCGCTTGAAATGGTTATGGGGCCTAGAATTTTCGAGCCTACTCATCATCGCATCGATGCCCACACTTTATTTAATGAGTGTTTTTCTCTTTTCTCATGCAATGCCCTTTGAAGTCGTACTCGACAATCTTGAGTCCTTGCGATTTATGCTGGCACTTACATCAGTGTTAGCTCTTTTGATGGGGATCTTGGGCGGCTCGCAATTTCCTCTCCTCCTTAAACTTCCCCATAAGATTAAAGAAGAAGTCTTAGTCATGATCAATTACATGGGTCCACTAATGGCCTTAGGACTATTACTTTTTAGCGAAGTCATGAGTTGGCCTTTGTGGCATCAAGTGAGTCTTGTTGTTTTTTTGCAATTACTAGGATTGATGGCGCTTAACGTAGTTTTACAACAACGGCGACCGTTCTATCTCTCACTGCTGGTTATTTTCCCTTTGATAGTGCTCAATCATTCTCAGTCACGGATTGAAGGGCTGCTCATTAGAAGTAGCTACCTCTCAACCAGAACGCAACTGACCTCATGGGGATCGTGGCAAAATTTACTGCGTTTTCTAGATAACTATGCCACTTTGGAAAGAGTCAGAACGCCTTATCAAACGATTGATCTTTTAATTGAGCCTCCTGATTACCAACTCTCTCTTCCTGGTAATGCGACAATTTATTTGAATCGCAAACCACAATTTGATCTCGCCACCGTCGATGTGTACCACCAATCTATGGTGGAGGCTGCGTTGAATTTAAAAAAAGATATCAAATCGATTCTTATCCTTGGAGCGGGGGATGGTCTTTTACTAAAAGAGTGGTCGCCGCGATCTTTCGAAAAATTAACTATGGTCGAGCTGGATGCTAAGATGATTGAGTGGTCTGCCACTCATCCCATTATGAAAGAGCTCAATCAAGGTGCACTTTCCGGACATGACCCTCGTGTGGAAATTATTGTTGATGATGCCATCCATTATTTAAAAAATAACCGCCAAGGATTCGATTTAGTCTTGATTGATTTTCCGTTCCCTAATTCGGTGGATCTCGCCAAGTTATATTCCCATGAGTTTTATGCGCTGGTAAAACGTGCGCTTAAGAGCGATGGCCTATTGATTCTAGACTTGCCAATTTTGCAAGATGCGACTGGGAATTTAGCGCTTGAGGGGCAGACAATTCTAAAAACGTTGGATTCTGCCCATTTTAAAAATCCACTTGTCTTTGGGCCTCATGCCTCATTTGTCGCCTATGCGCAAAATCAATCTAAGCTAGAATTCGATTACTCTCATATGCAAAACATCAGTCTTCAAACGAAGTTGAATCTGGTGCCCATCCTTAAAAAGCTAGATTTTTCTCAAGGTGAAGTTAATTCAATGCTGAGACCGAGAGTATTATGAAAGCATTGTTTGTACTTGTATTAAGTTTTAATGCATTTGCTCTAACTCCAGCGCACCTGAATATGCCGGTCAATAAGGCCTATATGCAAAATA
>JBIKNE010000270.1:0-3997 GCA_044358855.1 Bacteriovoracaceae bacterium
AGTTGTTGTCGCGGAAACAAAAACCAATGTTGTTAATAAGCCAGTCATCGTTAAAAAAACACCACCAGCTACCACGATTAAAAAGCCGATCCAAAAGACTGCACCAATTGTTGATTTGTACCCAGCAGATTATCCAGCAGATTTAAAGTTGGTTGATAAGCAAGCGGAAGCATCATGGAAACTTTTTAAACCGATTTTTGATACTGAAGAGAAGATGATGCTTGATGTGGACTACTTAGGCATGACGGTAGGGAAGGTTGTGCTCCGATACCGCGGTATAAAAAGTATAAACGAAAAATCAGTGCACCACTTCCAGGCCTTTTTTAAAAGTGCACCGTTCTACAGTGCAATCTACGAGCTAGATGATCAGTTAGATACTTATGTGGAAAAAGAGAACTTCGTCGGAGTTCGTTCAAATCTCGTACAAAGAGAAAGTAAGCAAGACGTAGATGAAGTTCAACTCTATGATCGTGAAACGCTCCGAACGATGGCCTATCAAAAAAGAGTCAAAGACGGAAAAACTAAAAACTCAAAATGGAGCGGCTTTATTCCAAAGTGGAGTATCGATCCATTGAGTGTTCTCTGGTTGATTCGTGGTTTGCCACTTAAAACAGGTGATAAGTATTTCTTACCCATCGTGAACAAGGGTAAAACTTTAGTTCTGGAAGCTACCGTTTCAGGTCGAGAAGTTCTTAAAACAAAAATGGGAGAGAAGGCGAGTATTCGCGTCCATGCCTTTACTCAGTATACTGGCAAAACACTTAAGAGTGGCGATATGACCTTCTGGCTGACTGACGACAAAATTCATTCGCTGATTCGTGCTAAAGCAAAAATTAAAATCGGTTCGGTCTTCGCAGAATTGGCCCAAGGGGAATAAAGTGCGTGAGCGCCTCAGGCTATCTGATCTTAACGTTTTATTTATTTGTCTTGATTCAGGTCACGGGACAACCGGGCATCGTGTATTAGCTGATGTGGTAACGTTCAGAAACTTAGGCGGCAATCCCTTGCTCGTGTGTCTGAAAGATTCCGTGCTTGATACTGAAGCCGAACGCCAAGACATCCGTCGCCATCATCTTGAATCAGATAGTTTGTGGAGTGTCTCCCTAGTGTTGTGGCGCTTGATCAAAGATTTAGTAAAAAACCAGCAACTTGATCTTGTTCATTGTTATTCTTATTCACCTCTGATGGTGTTGGGCCTGGCACTCAAACGACATATTCGAATTCCACTTATCTATACTTGTAATGAAGATGTTTCTGAATGCTATCAACCGTACTGGCATGATTTTTTTATTCGTCGAATTGATCAGGTGCTTTGCTTCTCCCCGGCACTCGCTGAGCGCGTGATGGATGTGTTGCCTCTAGGTCAACGTAAAGTGGGTTTTATGGGCGCGGGCCTTGAAACTCCTACGGTAAAAAATCACACACCTGACGGAGAACGCTGGAAAATTATCGCTTACGTTAAGCCTGATGAATTACGCATTAATCGATATGTGCCGTTGTTTATGAGTGTTCCTCTTCTCGAAGTGGATGGAAAAAAAGTCGTGCTGACACTCGCTACCCGTGGCTCTTGGTATGAACATCCTCACTATGAACTTTTTAAGCGCACCGTTTTAGAGCGTGGACTCGAACATCATATTTCATTTCACCCACAGAGTTGGGGGGCCAGCACTCTCTCGACCCAAAATCTTTTTGTCGCCCTAGATGGGGATGCTCCGTTTGAAGACCATGAGCTCGAGGCCCTCTTTCATCAGGTTCCTGTATTACTTCCCAGGACTTCGGCGCGCACCCACCTCTTAGAGGGGGGGAAATTGGGCCTTACTTATTTACCCGGCGATGTGCGCGAGCTTAAGGTGAAAGCTCGGGAGCTTTTGTTGCGCCAGGACGAATTTCGCAGCAATATCCGTGAGGCTTTGCCTGAGCTTATGGAAAAACACCACTTTGAGCGCTATGTGGGGGAGCTTTTTCAGCTCTATGAACGGCTGTCTCTGCAACGCTTGCGTTTTGCTCTTAAGCGCCGTCGAATCTTCGCGTCAAAGGCTTGAATTCCTTTGACTCTGACCCCCTTTTTGGCCTATAAACATGCCTCTTGTTCATTCAAGAACCCTTCGTAGAAGGGCCAATGTCAAAAAAGGGAGGGCCATAATATGCCCACCAAACAAACCGTTTCTAAATCCTTCCAGATGCCAGCATGGATCAAAGGTTACGATTTCGTCCAAGGCGACGAGAGCGTAGAAGTTAAAAAGTCAGAGTTCGGAGATTTAATCAACTCGAGCGCTGCTAAGAATTTCGCTGAAGGCGAAGTTTTTATGGGAAGAGTCATTGCTGTAACTGACGACTACGTAACTGTAGACATCGGCTATAAGCAAGAAGGTCTCGTTCTTGCTAAAGAGTTCCGTTCATACGACGGCACTTTGAAAGTAAAAACCGGAGACGAAATTCAGGTTTATCTTGAGAAGCTTGAGTCTGCCATGGGCAACCTCGTTCTTTCTAAAGACAAAGCTGAAATCCTCAAAGCTTGGGACAAAATCTCTGAAGCTTGTGAGCGCGGCGAAGCAGTTGAAGGTACCGTTATCGCGAAAGTGAAAGGCGGCCTCTCAGTTGATATCGGCGTTAAGGCATTCTTGCCTGGTTCACAAATCGATATTCGCCCAGTGAAGAACTTGGACAAGTACATTGGTAAAACAATGGAATTCAAAGTCATCAAGTTCAACAAGAAGCGCGGTAACATCGTTCTTTCTCGTCGTGCAATTCTTCAAGATGAGCGCGGGAAGCTTCGTGATGAAACTCTTGCTCAAATCCAAGACGGCATGATCGTTAAAGGTATCGTTAAGAACATCACCGATTACGGTGCGTTCATCGACCTTGGCGGTGTTGACGGTCTTCTCCACATTACAGATATGTCTTGGGGCCGCGTGAAGCACCCATCTAATCTCTTGAACGTAGGCGACGAAGTTGACGTCAAGATCTTGAAGTACGATGCATCGAAAGAGCGCGTATCTTTGGGCTTGAAGCAAGTTCAGCCGAACCCATGGGAATCAGCAAAAGACAAATACTTCCCAGGCACGAAAGTTTCTGGCGAAATCGTATCTGTTAAAGACTACGGTGTCTTCGTTGAACTCGCTGACGGTATCGAAGGTTTGATCCACGTTTCAGAAATGAGCTGGACGAACAAGAAAGCTCCAGTGAAAAACTACAACGTAGGCGAGAAGATCGAAGCCGTTGTATTGGAAGTTGACGTTGAAAACAAGCGCATCTCTTTGGGTATCAAGCAATTGATGCCAAACCCATGGGACGATCTTGCCAACAAATACACAATTGGTAAGTCAGTCACTGGTACAGTGAAAGCGATCGTTGAATTCGGTCTCTTCATTGACGTTGGCGAAGAAGTAGATGCTTTGATCCACGTTTCAGATATTTCTTGGACGAAGAAAGCGGTTGAACTCACAACTGAATATAAAGTTGGTCAGAAAATTACGGCTGCCGTTGTGTCTGTTGACCGCGACAACCAAAAATTCTGCCTCGGCTTGAAGCAGCTTGAGGAAGATCCTTGGAAGCGTATCGAAGAGCGTTTGCCAGTCGGCTCTGCTCTCGAAGGTGAAGTTGTTCGTTTGACGGACTTCGGAGCTTTCGTTGAAGTGGAAACAGGCATCGAAGGCCTCGTTCACATTTCTGAGATCGCTGAAGAGCGCGTCGAGAAGCCATCTGACAAGCTAGAGAAAGGTCAGAGAGTTAAGGCCGTAGTTATCTCAATTGATAAGACTGCGAAGAAAATCGCTCTCTCTATCAAAGCGGTAGCTGCTGGTGAGTTCAAAGCTCACTACAAGCCAGAAGACACTTCTGCTTCTACTCTTGCTTCGAAGCTTAAAGGTTTCAAAGTCTAATTTTAGTTTTGGTTCCCCGTTATCCTGGGAATTTGAGGGCTCCGCAAGGGGCCCTTATTATTATAAACAGGATGTTTGGTATGCCGACGAAGCCAGGAGGCGAGAGTCGGCGATAA
>JBIKNE010000181.1:0-5243 GCA_044358855.1 Bacteriovoracaceae bacterium
GGAGTACCAATGTCTAGTACAACACAT
Source organism: Bacteriovoracaceae bacterium (assembly GCA_044358855.1). Lineage (GTDB taxonomy): Bacteria > Bdellovibrionota > Bacteriovoracia > Bacteriovoracales > Bacteriovoracaceae > UBA6144. Next base: position 28 of record JBIKNE010000181.1, read on the forward strand.
CGCTTTTTTGTTCGTCTTCTTTTGGGCCAACTCGCACTTGCTGCAATCCTCGCTTTTCCTATTGATGCCAAGGCGCAAGCCCGAGTCGGTGGCTCAGACTTCACTTTCGATGAGCGCGAACAGCAGCGTGAAGAGCGCCGCGAGGATCGTCGTGAAGAGCGACGCGAAGAGCGTCGCGAAGACCGACGAGACGATCGCCGTGATGACCGCATCGGAGATCGCTGGGATGATCGCTACGAACCCCTTCCCCCTGTTCGTCCACTTCCTCCTATTCGTCCGCTTCCACCCATTGGCCGTGACGATGAAATTCGTCTCTACCACTCGGAGCGCGTCTACGGGCAATCACTTATTCGTGTTCTTCAACTGGCCAATCAACAAGGTGAGCGTTTGCAAGGTCGTGTGATCGAAAGTGTTACTCTTGAAGCCAGTGCTCTTGGTCGCTTTGCTAATGCTGAAGCAAGTCTGATTGTTAATGGTCGTGCGGAAGCCTTTCAATTGATCCGCTCTGGTCGTGATCAAGTGACCTTCCAAATCTATGGCCGTGGTGAAGTCGGTCGCGATATTCGCTCGCTGCAGATCGAAGTTCGCGGTGATGCACAAGTTGATGGTGTGATCGTTCAACTCGAACGTCATCGTCCGGGCCCAGGCCCTGGTCCTCGTCCACAGCCAGGTATCCATCTTCGTCCGATGCGTGATTTCCAAGGCCGCACATCTTTGACTCTTGAACAGGCCTTCGCTCTTCCTTACCAGCACGCTAACCGTCTCGTAACCGAAGTACGTATGCAGGTTTCGAGCAACAACTCAGGAGAGCTCTCTTTAGTCGATATCGGTCGCGGTCCTTTAGGTCGTCACTCGATCGGTCGCTGGGGCCAGACAGTGGTGGTTCGTTTGCCACAGGCCGTGCCTCTTCGTGACCTCGGTATCAATATGCTTAACCATGTTCGCGTCGAAACTTTGGATATCGAATTCCTTCGCTAGACGACTCGCAAACTGGCCCTCGCCCCTCGGGGGCCAGCTTTTTTCCCATCCAATAATTAGATCATCATCTTATAGACCTTCTCATTTTCAGCACCCATCAAGAGGCCTATAACTGGCCTATGAAAACACTTCTCGCCATTATCACATTTGCACTTGCCCTCTCAGTTCAGGCCGCTCAACTCGAAGTCATAGACGCGCAAATCGGCGTGCGTGACTACACTGATCGCCCGACACTTTGTTTGACTGTCGTACGTCATCTAGAGACAAATGAACTATTAGGAATTGTGGAAGATATCACTGATTGTTTTTATGCTCGTAAGGCGAGTCGTAACCCATCAATGATACTAGAGCTACCTGATAACGCATTCCGCAAGATGGATGCTGGAAAGATGCTGATTCATTTACAAAATTTTGATCCCGCGTTAAAGTTTCTGTGGTCTAACCACGAGTAAAGGAATCTTTCATGCAACTTCCGTCCCTCACGGAAGGCGTCATCTTAAAGCGCTACAAACGCTTCTTCGCCGATGTGCAGTTGCCTAATGGCGATGTGGTGGTGGCCCATGTCCCTAACACCGGCAGCATGAAGACTTGCTGGGCGGAAGGCTTACCCGCTTTTCTCTCACCGGCCGCCAATCCCGAAAGAAAACTGCGCTGGACACTGGAGCTCACCTCCACTGGCAACAACTTCATCATCGTCAACACCGCTAATGCCAACAAGCTGGCTTTTGAAGCACTCAAAACAGGCACGCTCGCTCCGTTCAAAGGCTTCACGGAAGTGCTGCCTGAGCAATCCGTGCTCGATAGCCGCTTTGATTTTTGTCTCAAAGGTCCACAGGGTGATTGCTGGGTAGAAGTGAAAAACGTCACACTGATGGAAGAGCCGGGCCTTGTTAGTTTTCCCGATGCCGTGAGCACGCGCGGCCAGAAACATTTGCGCGATTTAATTGAACTCAAAAAACAAGGTATTCGCACAGCGATGCTTTACGTGGTTTCTCGCTCAGATGCCGCTCGCTTTACCAGTGCAAAAAAAATCGATCCCGCCTACGCGGCACTTCTTAAAGAAGCCCATGCCGCAGGAGTTGAGATCTACGCCTTTCGGGTTGAAAAAATCGCCGATCAGTATGTTCTTAAAACTCAGCTACCGATTGAAGGTCTTTCATGAAACCCAATCAGCTGTGGCTTGATTTCTCGCAAAAGAATTCGATGCGCGTTTGGGTCGATGCGAAGTTGCAACTGGCACAGGCCACAAGCACACCCCAACAGCGCTTAGGTTTTTTTCGTGAAATTCCTATTTATCATTTGAATCCAGAATCAGCGAAGAACCTCGGCTGGACTTCTTTTTCGTGGGATTCAATGGAAGGAAAATTTCATCTGGAAAAAGATTTCTGGATTGCTCTTGAGGCATCTCGTTTAAGCATTCTGGAAGAGCGACCTGAGAAATACACCGCACCCCTTTTGTACGAATTCCCCTTGGCCTCAGATGTCTTATTTTATGGCGGAAGTTTTGAGCCCTGGCATGAAGGCCACTCCGCTTGCATTCGTCTCGCACCAAGTGACATGCCTTTAATCGTGTGTCCTGATCGCAATCCGCATAAGCCACTCAAGACGGATATGGATGTCTTAAATCACTACTACGAGCTTAAGAAATCCATTATGGCGATCGGGCGCCCGCTGCATATTCATCCAGGCTTTTTATTACGCTCGGAAACTAACCCTACCGTCGGCTGGGTTTTGCGCTTAAAACACCAGCGCCCAGATCTCAGGATTCATTTATTGATGGGCTACGATAGCTTTAAGGGCCTATCGACTTGGACGCGTGCTGAAGACCTCATGAAGCTCATCACCAGTTTGCAGGTGGTATCTCGCGAAGAAAACGATGACGATCATTTGCAAGATGCACGCTTCCCGCTCACCGCCAATCCTAATATGACGATTCGGTTCTTAGGCCATCATGAATTTGAAAGTGTTTCAGGAACCAAGCTTCGAAAAGAATAGGCAAACAAGACCCAAGTCTTTGTCTGCCATCATTTAATTAATTTTTTGTATAATCAAAAGACTGCTTCAAATCAGTATCAGAATGACAATAATCGTATGAGTAGAACAGCTCACCTTTGATGTTATCCACCGAAATTGTTTTTGCATCCTTGCTGATGACAATTGAAGCTGTTGCTTCTGATTGCCAAAAATCATCGCAAAAACCACCTTCACTATTGCCACTCACTACCACTTCATAAAGTCGTGAGCCATCAACTCTGGCGCGACCAGAGTTCAATGAAAACTCCTTTTCTGCTGGAACACCATCAGCAGTAATTTTCATTTTAGCTTTTGAGCCCCCGAAATAATCGAGATCAAGGTCAATCGATTCAATACAGATCTCACGAGCAAGACTGACTTCATTTGTTTCCAGCTCTACCGTGCGAGTAAAACAGGTCTGCGCCATCGCCTGGCCAGATAAGATCATCGCTAAAACGACTAGTTTCATTTGTGTCCCCTAGAAAATTGAGTTTTGAGGTTGTAACTAGCAACTCTGCGGGAGTCTAGCCAAGTGATTGTAAAAATTTCGTGAGACGCAATGAAATAAGACAAAAAAAAGGGCCCCTAAGGGCCCTATTATCTACCAGTAGTAGTAGCCGCAAACGTATTGGTAATCACAGTTATAAGAGTAAGTCCCCCAGTAGTCATAGCCCCAGCCGCAAACGTGCTGGTAACCGCACTGGTAGTCATAAGTTGGGCAGTTTTCAGTACATGGAGTGCTATCACCTGAACCGCCAGAGAAGACGGCAATAACGAGTGCCACTGCGATAGCGATTCCGATCCATTGGAATGCACTTGAACCACCCACCCAAGAAGCACCTTGAGCGCGCGCTTTTTCAGCAGCATTAACAACAACACGTTGAGCTTCTTCAGCAGTAAGTCTATTTGCATCGATAATTGCGTAAGCTGCCATCAATTCAGTCTTTAGGCCTTCATCACGAACCATCGCCAATGAACCTTGAATCAACTCTTGATTCGAGAGACCTTGCATTTTAAGTGTGTGCAATTGAGCACGGAACTTCTCCATCGCTTTCTCGCGGAAAGCTTGGTCCTGCTGATCCCAATCAACGTTTAAAGTGTAATTAAGCTCGTTAATAGCTTGAGAAAGTCCCACTGTAGCGCCTGTCGAAGCTGTTGCAGTCGTGAGGAAAGCGAGAGCAAGCATCAAAGTAATGAATTGTTTCATGGAACCTCCAGAATTTAAGAAGGGCTTTTGTAGCCCGCCAGGAGGTGTCCGTCAACGCACCGTTGTAAGTGCCCAAAAAGAAAAGGGAGACCGAAGTCTCCCTATCTTTTTAGCTAATGATCCAACGAAGGGATTAGTAGCAGTATGTTTCGTAGAAACAGTCAGAGTACCAGTAGTAACCGAAAGAGTCGTAGTAGTCGTAACATACGTACTCATCGTAACAAGTAGTAGTTGAACCGCCGCCTGAAGATGAAGAACCGCCGCCAGCAGCAGCTGCTGCAATTACAGCAACAAGGATCAACACGATAAGAGCGCCGTAAAGGATGCCGTCGCTAGACCATGAAGCACCACGGTTATAAGTCTTAGAGATAGTCTCCATAACCATTTTGCGAGCTTCGTTAGCTGGAAGCTTGTTGATCTGAACAAGAGTCATTGCGTTCTTAACTTCTTTAGCAAGGTTAGCGTCTTTGATGTTGCTAGTTGCGAATTCAACCAACTCAGCGTTAGTCAAACCTTGAGCCTGAAGAGCTTTAACTTGCTCAGTGAACTTGCCCATCTGAGCGTCGTAGAACGCGCGGTCAGTTTGGTTCCACTCAACAGACAAAGCATAGTTCAACTCGTCAAAAGCAGTCTTGAGAGAGTTGTTAGAAACGGCGTTCGCTTGTACAGAGACAAATGCGAATGCCAAGAAACCTACGAAAAACTTCTTGAACATATTTCCTCCAGAGGAAAAGGTGGGTTGGTAAAAAATCTTGGGATGCTTGTAACCTGCGCCCCCATTTTCCTCAAGGTTAAAAAGCTTACCTGTACTTTTTTCCACGGTGCCAGATCGGCACCATTTAATACTCTGTTTTCGCTCTAGCATTCATGGGAAGTATTAAGATATTGCCAAAAAAATAGAGGGCCCGAAGGCCCTCTATCATTTGAGTCAGCAAGCTAGCGCCAAAGTGCAACCAGCGACTAGATACCACGTGAGTTGTAGCGGCGAAGAATCTTCACACGATCAGTAAATGGAGAA
>JBIKNE010000182.1:0-5239 GCA_044358855.1 Bacteriovoracaceae bacterium
CGTGAGCAAGGAAAGTCAGGCGACGAAAAAATCAAACTCATGCGTCAGGGAAAGATCAACGAACTAGATAAGTTGGTTGAAACTTCCCGTGCGAAGAATACAAGTCCACAAGACAGTTCAGTCGCTAGGATTGTGGACTGGCTTATTAATTTTGCGGTGATGGAGCGTGCCTCTGATATTCACATTGAACCTAAAAAAGGCCTGGGTCTCGTGCGTTTCCGAGTCGACGGTGAGTTGCGCACAGTTTATCGACTCGATCATGAAATTCTTATGATGATCGTTTCACGCTTCAAAATCTTGGGTGATATGAAGCTCGATGAAAAACGTAAACCTCTCGACGGCGGATTAAAGCGTCAGATGGACAACGGAAAAAGTGTTGAGATGCGCCTATCAACCTTGCCAACTGCTTTTGGTGAAAAACTTGTTATTCGTATTTTTGATAAGCAAGTCCAGGGACAAGATCTTTCGTTCATTGGATTTTTGCCGGATGACCTCTTTACGTGGCAAACCATGATTCATGAGCCACAAGGACTAATACTAGTAACTGGCCCCACAGGTTCGGGTAAAACAACAACGCTTTATACCACTCTGAGTATTGTTGCCACTCCCGATGTAAACGTATGTACTGCCGAAGATCCGATCGAGATGGAAGTAGATACTTTTAACCAAGTGCAAGTGAATCCTCAAATTGGGCTTAATTTTGCTGATTGTATTCGCGCTTTCTTACGACAAGATCCCGATGTGATTATGGTGGGTGAGATTCGCGATCTTGAGACAGGTGAAATGGCGATTCAAAGTTCGCTGACGGGTCACCTGGTCTTTAGTACGCTTCATACAAATGGTGCACTAGCGACCATTCAGCGACTCATTGATTTAGGTCTTCCGACATTCCTCATCAACTCGTCTTTATCCGGTATTCTGGCGCAACGTCTTGTTAGAAAGTTGTGTTCTCACTGTAAAGCAGAAGTCCCAACAGATAAAAGTAAGTGGGAAACGTTACTCGACGGGGAAGAGCTTCCTATGCCAGAGAAAATTTATGAGGCTCGCGGCTGCGATGAATGCAAGCATACAGGTTACCTGGGTCGTTTGTGTGTCTATGAATTAGTTAAGTTTAACGATAAGATAAAACGAGTCATTCATCCGAAAGTAGAAATAACTGAATTAAAAGAAAAAACACGTGGTCTATTTACTCCACTGCGAGTGAATGGTGCTCGTAAAATCATTGAAGGCGTCACGACTCTCGATGAAGTATTAAAGGTAGCTTACTAATGCTTTGGTTATTTCTCTCAACTCTCGCCTACGCTCAATGTGGCACCTATGAATTTAAAGGCACTCCACGTATTGTGGAAGACCAAATGCAGGTTGTCCTAAACGAAAAGAGTTTGTCGCAATTCATACTTTATCCAGCGATGAGTGATCAAATGAAGCTGGCGCCTTATGTAGATTTAATGGTTCAAGGTGAATTAAGAATAAGTAAAATGATCGAGCCACGTGAAGGTGATGCGGTAGATTTCATGAAACTTGATTATGCAATTCCAGATCCTCTCAATCCTGTTCAAAATTCTTTTCTGCGTCTTAAAAAAGAAGAAACGTGTTTATGAAATGGATTTTTCTCGCGTTACTTTTGTGTTCAAATGTTTGGGCCAAAAATCATATGCTTGTTTTAGGTGGTGGAGGAGAGCCTCGTAATGCACCTAAAACGATGTTTGATCTCGATTTAAGTCTGGTAGGTGATTTCAAGAAGAAGGCCCCTCATTGGGAAACGAGTCTAGTTTTTAATGGTGGGCACAGTGAGACAGAAAAAATTGCGGGCCAATACTTTGGGACCTATAATCCGGTCGGTCAGACATTTACCACCGCTAATTATAATAAATTGCTAGATGCGTATGAAAAGAAGCTCATGAGTGGAGAGTTCAAAGCTGGTGATCAGCTGATGATTCACATTAACACTCATGGGGCAACTCGTAATCCATCTATCGAAACGACTCATCAAATCGCGACGGCCGAAGGGGCGTTATCAAATTATAATACGGTGGGAACCTCGGTGGTTTCTCTCGATAGGTTAAAAAGATCGCTGAACTGGCCCAACAGAAAGGTGTGAAATTGGCAGTGATTGATTTGTCATGCCACTCTGGGAATACGCTTAATTTGGCGAAACAATATCCCAATACCTGTGTGATTTCGAGTACTGGTCCAGACCATTACGCCTACGGCGGAGGGATCGCCAACTTCGCTGGCCGGTTTAATGCCGCACTGACGCCAGGTAAAAGTCTTGAAGCTGTCTTTCTTGAGGCAAGAGAGAATTATGCAGACTTCGGTTTCCCAATGATTTCGTCTCCTCAAGGAGGTGAAGTTCAAGCGCGTCTCTATGAAGCGATTAGCCCATATATGTATTACTACAATCCAAATTCAGATAAGCAGACCGCTTTTTTAGAAAGAGAGATTAAAGATACCAATCATTGTGCACCTGAAATTCATTTAGCAAAACTTATTCGTGAAGTGGAAAATTTATTGGCGACAGTCGATGGTGGTGAGACAGAGCGAACTTTGCGTGAATTTCAAGTAGGAGTGAGAAAGTATTATGATTATCTCGCGACATTGCGTGCCGATATGAGAAAATTAAAATTCGATGTTGCACTCAAGGAGACTGAGTTTTGCAATGAGATTAAGGCCAATCCTCTCAAAAAGATTAAGCGAGAACAGAGTTGTGTCAAATATAATGGAACACAATTACTCACACTTGATTTTGATCGGATGCACTCATATTTCAAAGATCGCTCGATAAAACTTAAAGGACAAGAATCCGCGCAAGCGGCTGCCATTCTAATTAATATAGAAAATGCTAAGAAAAAGCGTAATGAGCTTTTGACTCAGCACCCAGAGCTCGCAGGAATAAATAATTTTTGGTCAAATTATCCAACTCGTCAGCAAGAAACACACGTACTGGCCGTCGAAGTTGCTCTCGCACAAAGAAAGGTTTACGACATGCTCTATAAGCGTTCAATTGCGACGGGACCAAATCCATGTCGTGATTTTAAACTCTAGTAGAGTTTTCCCAATACTCGTTGAGGGTCAGGATAGATTTTAAGAGCAGCTTCATGGTTTTCTTTGGAGACTGCACCAGGCATATCGCACACCATGGGTTTTTCCAGACATAATTGAAAATGCAAATGGGGATTCCATCCGCCATTTTCATGTTTATCACCTACCCACGCGATCACTTCACCCGTGGAGATCTTTTGGCCTATGACTTTATTCCTGGTCGAAGCCTCATTGAGGTGGCCATATAGCGCATAGAGCTCGCATCCATCAAGGACATGCTTGGTGATCACGGTATGGCCGTAGTCTCCGGCAGCAGCGTTATAGGCGAACATAAATATTTCACCTTCGAAAAAACTCATCACTGGTGTCCCGACCGGAGCGGCAATGTCGATGCCCATATGGATGTTACGATTTCCAGCAAAAAGTTCGGTGGTGTACATGCCCTGACGAACTTCGTTGTAGCGGCCAATGCCATATTCAGAGAGCATTAAACGTTTGGGGTCATAGCCTTGGGTGAAATCGTAGACTTCGTAGTTTTTCGGAAGTGTTATGACACTTCCGAATCGGAAGTGATTAAGGTTTAAATCATTGAAATTTTTAGATTTATTATTCACGGTTGAAGCGCTTAACCACTTCTTGATCAAAACCATTACAACTCATACCCGCGTCCACTAAAACCGTAGTGGCATTTATCCCAGACGATCGTGGTGAAAGTAAAAAAGCAACGGTATTGGCAACTTCTTGAGTTTCAAGTGCAGTCTTTCTGAGTGTCAAGGCCTCAGCAAAAAGATAGTTGTCGATATAATTGGGGATTCCCGCTGAAGCCGATGTCTTTAAAGGACCGGCACCCACGGCATTGACACGGATTTTAGAATCTTTTGAAAGTGATTTGGCCAAATAGGGAACTGTGGCATCAAGCATCGCCTTGATAGGGCCTAGGTACCCATAGGATGTGGCGCGCGTGTTGGAAATCGAAATGGTCACAACACTGGCGTTGCTGGTGAACATGGGATTGAGCACGCGACACATTTCCACTAATGAAAAACAAGAGATCTGGGCGGCCTCAAGATAGTCATGGCGTTTGGTGTGGTGAAAATCCACGAGGCCCTCGGAAAAATTGGCAAAGGCCAATGAGTGGAGGACACCATCAATATGATCGGCGTGCTGATGAATGGCGTGGGGGAGTTTTTCTAATTGCTCTTCGCTACTGACATCACAAATGACAACCGGTGCGCCGGGAAAGAGTTTGTTGACTTGGGCGATCTGTTCTTCTTTTTGCACTGAAAAAATACAGCGGGCCCCTTCGTCAATAAGCGTTTTAGCAGAAAAGTAGGCGACGCTTTTTTTATTAGCGACACCAGCAATCAAAAAAGTTTTATTCTCTAACGCTAAAAAACTCATATCACCTCAAACAATGGCGGCGGCAAATTCAATGGTCATAATGGTTTTATCATCTACCACCACTTTGCCTTTCATAAAGGCGGCATTGGCGAGCATTTCGATAAAATCCACGGTGATCATTAATTTATCACCCGGCTTTGCCATATTTTTAAATTTGGCCCCTTGAATACGTGTCACCACGGCAGTTTTTCCGGCAGAGCTAGCTTCCCCTCGACGGGCCATCAAGTAAGCACCGGTTTGAAAAACCGCTTCACACATTAAAACACCTGGCATGACAGGATTGCCCGGAAAGTGCCCCTTGAACCAATCCTCTGAACCGGTGAGCTGTTTAAAAGTCGTCACGCGACCTTCTGTTTCGTCGACAATGCCATCGAGTAACAGGAATGGCGGGCGTTGAGGGATGTGGGCAAGGAGTTTTTCTAAATTAGCCATTGAGGCCTCCAGCGATATCAAGTGTGGCGCCGGTAATGTAGCTGGCTTCTTTAGAAGCTAAGAAGAGCACGGCATGAGCCACTTCTTCGACTTTACCGAAACGGCGCATGGGAACTTGTGCTTTGTATTCTTTAACCTGCTCTTCAGGTAGATCAGCAATGAGTTCTGTCTCAATGAAACCCGGGCAAACATTATTAATAGTGATATTGCGTTTAGCGACTTCTTTCGCTGTCACTAATGACAAAGCAATCTGGCCGGCTTTTGAGGCAGCGTAATTGGCCTGGCCAGGCAGTCCAAGTTTCCCACCAATTGAGCTCATGTTTACAATTCTGCCGTAGCGATTTTTCATCATCGCCAGCACGGC
>JBIKNE010000183.1:0-5232 GCA_044358855.1 Bacteriovoracaceae bacterium
TGCGACCGATGTGACTCCTGGTAACCGGCCCGACACAAGCATGCGTGCTCTTCGTAAAATCTTCTCCGAAGCTCATCCGATTTTCAGAAGCCGTAACAATCCCTGTCCGGAAGGACGTTGGGTAAATGAGAATCCTTGGACGGCGAAAGGCTATCTACAGGGCCTACGTGAGGCTTTATGGGATGGGCAAGGTAGAGTTCAACGCAAACGTCCCGACGGTTCTATTATTCACATATCTCCTGTGATGCTTTTAATCGCCTCTGGTGTTCAGGCACTTCATTGGGTCACGCTGGTTGATTTTCATCAGAATAGCGATGATAAGTATGGTTGCGATGCCGTGGTAAACACTTGGGGTTCGCAGCGACTTTTGACTTGTGAAAATTTAGTTAAGTACGGATTAAATCCGATTTTCGGCTATCGCTATCTCAAATTTGAATAATTATTTCTTAAAAGGATCCGTGAGCTTTTCACCGGCCTGTAAACGCCAGATCTTAACCGCTCGAATGAATATGTTGTGCGCACTCAGAAGTGAAACGACGAGTCCGTGCGTTCCATCGAGAAAACCCAAGCGCCAAATATAGTGACGGACAAAACGCCCCAAGGGACGAAAGAAAAGATACATCCAACTAATACGGCGACCAGACTTCTGAAATTTCTCAAAACGATCCATCGCTCCCCAAGTAGTATAGCGATCAGCTTTCTTGAGGTAGCTAGCGAGATCAACGTAGGTGTAGTGGATGATTTTATTTTTGAGCTTAGAGATACTGCCGGAGGATTCAATTTCGGCATGTACTTTGAGATCTTGATACTTGCAAGTATCACGCTTAAACAAGCGCACCACTTTATCTGACTGCCAACCTGAGTAATTGATTTTCTTGCCCATGAAATGATTCACACGATGAATCCAGTAAGCGTCATGCTGAGGCTTTGCCACGACTGTTTTCATTTCACGCTCAAGCTCTGGCGTGCAGCGTTCATCGGCATCTAACAAAAATATCCATGGATGACTGGCCTGAGGAATCGCCCAGTTCTTCTGAGAAGCTGAGTAGCCGTACTCACGCTGAATGACCTTGGCTCCATTTTCACGAGCGATTTCAACGGTACGATCAGTACTGAATGAGTCTACCACTAAGACTTCATCGGCCCACTTAACAGAGGCGATAGCGTCCTTAATATGGCGCTCTTCATTAAAGGTAGGGATGATGGCCGTGACTTTTTCCATAAGCTCGCCTATCATCTTAACTGATGACACACTCTCTCGCCAAACCGATTCTGATCATTCAGACCGCCTTTATTGGCGATACCATCTTGGCATCCTCCTTTGCTCGCTCGGTCAAGGAACTCTATCCTGAAAATGAGCTGCATTTCTTCTTAAGAAAAGGGAACGAGGCGGTCATTCAAGGGCTACCGTTTATTCAAAAGGTGTGGGTCTGGGATAAAGGCGAAGGGAAGGTCAGCTCACTTTTAAAGCTCGTGAGCGAGATGAGAAAGTACCAATATGAGGCGGTTTTCAATCTTCATCGTCATTTCAATTCAGGCTTCATCACCGCTCGTATGAAAGCCGATCGCAAAATTGGCTTCAAAGAAAATCCTCTTTCTATTTTTTATACTGACAAGGTCACCCATCGAATTCCTCATATGGAAGGGCAAGTGGCGTGGCATGAGACGCAAAGAAATTTGCAGCTTTTGAAAGCACTCAACCCCACTTTTCAGATATATCACGACAAGGCAAACCTCAGACCCGTACTTCCGATTCAGGCGAAGCATCGGGAAAAAGTTCAAAGTTACAAAGCCAAACCTTTCGTTGTAGTGGCTCCCGCCTCGGTGTGGTTTACCAAACAATGGGAAGAGGCGAGCTACACTCAACTCGTTCAACAGCTCTCGCACAATCTCCAGGTTCTGCTTATCGGTGGCCCGGGAGATAAGGAACTCTGTGACCGTGTAAAGGGCACTACCACTGCCATCAACCTCTGTGGACAACTCAATCTATTGGAGAGTGCCGCGCTGATGGAAGGAGCTGAGCGGGTGTTTGTGAATGATTCAGGGCCTTTGCATTTAGCAAGCAGCGTGAATGCCAAAACGACAACTATGTTCTGTGCCACTATCCCTGAGTTTGGCTATGGCCCTCTGGCCGACCAAGCGATTGTGCTGGAGACGCCTGAGAGGCTCAATTGTCGCCCTTGCGGTCTGCATGGGCATAAGGCCTGTCCTGAGGGGCATTTTAAGTGTGGAAAAAATATAACTGTCGAAAATGTCATCCAGACTATTTCACAAGCGTAAAATCCATTTTTACAGGCCGACACATTCTTAACATCAAACTCTTTGTTCAAATCCACTCCTCGCGCTATAAGTGCGCCAACTAACCCAGGAGTGCTTTATGAAAATGATTCTTGCTATCCTTATGCTCAGTATCGCAATGCCATCTTTTGCCACTGTGATTGGCTCTGAACTCTCTGCACGTCACCAAGCAGTTATTGCTAAGGCCGTTGCTGAGAAGTGCTACCTTTCAGGCGAATTGACTGAAGTAAAAACAGAAGTACGCGTTGATCAAATTGATCAAGGTGTAATTGATTACTACTACACAACAGAGATGACTGCGATTGATCCTATTGATCAAGGCGTTTTTGATACTTACAAAGTTATCGTAGAGTCAGCGATCTTCTCTGCTTATGATCACCAGGCGCAAGACTGGGGCATCATTGAAGTTCAATCAGTTAAATGCACAATGCTCTAATTTGATTTTTGAGTCGATCTGAGGAAACTTAGATCGACTCTTTTAAGTTAAGAGCATCGAGAAATCATCTTTCGTTAATTTCCCACTGAAGTATTCATCATCATCCTCGGCCATCAAATCACGGAACAATTCACGCTTGGCCTGCTGGAGAGTCAGAACTTTTTCTTCCACTGAGTTTTTCATGAGCGGACGATAAACCGTCAGTTTATTTTCTTGGCCGATACGGTGAGCACGGTCAACTGCTTGGCGCTCGACCGCAGGGTTCCACCATGGATCCATCAGGAAAATATAAGAGGCGGCGGTGAGGTTCAAACCGAATCCACCGGCCTTTAAACTGATGAGGAAGACTTGTGCATCTCCCTCTTGGAAGAGCTCAACTTGTTCTGTGCGCTTCTTAATGGTTTGTGAACCATCAATACGGGCATACTTCCAGCTGTTGGCACGGATCTTATCTTGGATGATGTCGAGGTAAGTGGTGAACTGCGAGAACACCAAAACCTTATGTCCTTCCTCCATCAATTGGGAAAGGTTATCCATCAAGAAATCAACTTTCGTTGAATAGAGACTTGGCCCCTGTTTCTGCCACAAACACATCTGACGAAGCTCTAGGAGTGATTTCAAAACTTCACCATAGCGCTTCGTAAATGTCGGATTGACCATCTGTGTGCGCACCAAATCCAAACGCTTCTGATAGTTCTCACGTTCGATCTCTGTGAAATCGAGGAATACGTGGTTCTCAATTTTTTCAGGCAACTCTTTTAGGACCTGCTCTTTCGTACGACGAAGGATGAATGGCTTCACTGTGCGACGAGCGAGTAGACGATTTTTGGCTTTGGAACTTGAGCGCACCAAAGACATATCGCCCCAGACACCCGGAACACATAGATCCATAATATTGTAGAATTCCGCCAGATCGTTTTCGACGGGAGTACCGGTTAAACAAATGCGGAACTTCGCCTTGAGTTGGCGAGCAGCGTTTGCCCCCAGACTTCTGATATTCTTCAAATGTTGAACTTCATCAAAGATTATGATGTCAAAATCTTCACGAGCAAAAGCTCCCAGAGATTCTTTTTTCATTAATCCATAGCTGGTGAGTACGACTTGCGTTTCTTCCGGAATTTCACGTTCTTCTCCGTAGAAAATGCCCCACTTGAGATTTGAGAATTTTTCTAACTCGTTTTTCCAGTTATAAAGAATAGAAACCGGACAGATGATGATAGCACGCTTGATTTTGCCCTCATCCATCAATGATTGAAGTAGCATGATGGTCTGTAGCGTTTTACCAAGACCCATATCATCAGCAAGGCATGCACCAAAGCCGTGATCCCATAAGAAGCGCAGCCATTGAAAGCCAGTCGTTTGATAGGGACGGGCAATTTCTTGATAGCGTTTCGGTAGGTCAACCTGCGGCATCGATTCAAGATTCATGATCTGCTCGCAGAAGGCTTCTTCTTCTTTGGTGAGTGCACCATCGACACCGAGACGTTTGAGTTCAAATAATTCAAAGACGCGTGCGCGATGGAGAGTGAGGCCAAAGCGACGCATGCCAGGGGCACCGCCTTCTTTTTTCTCACCTTCAAGTTTCGTGTAGCGCTTCATGAAGCGCAGTAGGTCTTTTTCTTGATCAGTCAGAAGCACGAGACCGTTTTCTGTCAGGATATAATTGTCGGTGATTTCAGCACTGCGAATGACTTCAAGATCTTCATCGCTAATGACGAGATCAAGCTCAAACCAATCAAGGCGTCTTTGATTGCGCTCAAAACGAATGGCGCTCTTCCAATTACGGACCGCGACGTCGTTGTACATCAGCGGGATGCTAAGGGCCAAGAGACGCGCATGAAGAGCTGAGACACCTTCAAGTAGAGTGTTCTTCGGAAGTTGCATGATGATCTTGCGTTCTTCCGGCGGAGAGAAAACCGTACGCCAGACTTGCTCAGTTAAAGTATCTAAGAGCGCCAGCATGACTTTTTTAAACATGCTGGTTGAAAGTGTATAGAAGGCACGATGATGGGAGTCCCAAAAAGGGACATCTGAATCATTGATGACGACATCGACCCAATCCTGGATGCGTTGCTTTTGGCTGGCCCCATGCAAGTGCTTGCGATGAATGAGTGTTTCACGGCCAAAGTCTTCCACCAAATGATGATAGAAGGTACTTGAATCATTCTTAGTTCTAAAGCTTCCGCCCCAGCCGCCTTCCGTCACAAAAATCTTAAACGGCTCTGGTGGTTCAACTAAACGATTCAACTCGTCAGTGAGTTCAATTTGTAGATTGAGAAAACTTTTGCGAGTCGAAGGCATAATGCCGAAACGGATTTGCACCGGTTGAGGCACGATCTGCTTCCAGTCCATTCCTTCTAGACGCAAATCAAGAATATCTTTGTCGCGTGTTTCTTTAAAAATACGCAGCCATTCATTAACTGTCAGCCATGGGTCGAGTTGCTTAACTCGTTTCATGGTCTCCATTAATTCATGAGGGAGATCAAGGGCGACACCGG
>JBIKNE010000184.1:0-5222 GCA_044358855.1 Bacteriovoracaceae bacterium
TCACTCGATGCTTCATTTGGAATTTATAGGTGAAATAGAGATAGACCTTCTCCATTGTCACTTGATGGACTTTTTCCGCCCGCAAAGACCACATATGGGCGCGCTCAAAACACTCAGAATACTCATCCATTTTGGCGTTTTCTTTCTTGAGGTCCTTAAAAAGTGACTGAGCGGCCTCAGGAGTTAGGTCACTTGAACTCAAAGGGTAAAGCTGTGCCCATGCGGGTAATGCCATAAACAAAAAAAGATAAGTCAGATGACGCACCGAAAACTCCTTGATGGGGATGTGCGAAATTAGCATAAACAAGCACAATTGCGCGTCGCGTGAGAAGTTTTTACATGTGTCGAGAAATTCGACAGTCCTGTAAGACCTTGTAAGAAATTCTTTGACTAACCCCTAGAAACTACAATAGTGTCCGGCCTCATAAAACAGGCAAGCCGTTTGCTAATAAAGCCTCACTTACTTCAGGTTTGAAGGCCCTTTGGCGTGCAAAATGTTCACGGTTGAGGGGTGTTTTGCGCGCAGTGTCACTTTTAAGAGTTTAATAAGGTCAAACGGATATATACAGCGAGGTTTAACGTGTCTAAAGCAAAGAATCAGCGCCAGGGTGTGAGCTACGATCCTAACTTAGGCTTTATCGGCCAAGTTAAAGTGGACGTGTCTAACTACCTTTTTAGTTCGCGCCGCCGACGTTCTGCTTATAACCACACCAGGCCTTTGGTGAAGTCACTTTTAGGCCGTGACATTAATGAGCATCATTCTGAATCTCAGAAGCTCACTAAGTTTATCCGTAAGCGTGACCTGACTTTCCAAAAGAGCACCAAAGACGGTTCATACAAGATCTTCACTGTTCCTTGTACGACGACTGTTGTTCCTTTGCAGAAGAGCATGTTTAATCAAATCGAGCGCTCAGCTCAAGCGTTGATTGTATCTCTTCGCGCCGTTATCCAAGATATCTACGGCTCAAAATCTGTTAAAGATTCAGCTTTCGTAAAATCACTTCCAAAAGAAGTGCGCCAAATCTTTATTGAAGCTGTTGAAACATCACCAAACTATTTCACCCAATTGCACCACCCGAATATGAAGAAGTACCCCTTCTTCGATAACGTCGGCTTGGATTTGGTATTGGTGGAGGATTATCTTCAAGAAGCAGAGAACTTCGATAAGCTCTTGCGCGCAGGTGCAGTCTCTGAACTCCCTTTGCCTTTCCGCATTCTCGAATTGAATGCTGGCTCACCTTCTGGTGCTTCAAACAATATGAACGTGCTCGAAGGTCTCTACGAGCAGTCACCTGAGACTCTGAACAGTCTTGGCAAGTTAATGCCAAACGATCACTTCAAAGTATTGGCGGAAACTTACAAAACTTTAGGTGAAGACTGGACCGGTATTAAAGACGGTGTCCAAGTTATTCTTCCTCCCGGCGGCCTCAATGGTGCTGCTCCGGAAATTCATAATCTCGCGGCCTATTCTGGGATGGTCTATGCTGACCCAGTCCAGTTGTTCTGCGACGAGAAGGGTTTCATTCGCCTTCGCACGATTAACGGTTCAAATCCAATCGTCACTGCGATCTACTCTCGTATTAATGCCGACTCTGCTCTATTTGATCCAGCAAAAGACTTGATCTTGCGTGACGCTGATTCAGGTGAGCCGATATATCTTCGTGACTCATTGAAGCTTGGTGCTGACGGTAAAGCTCCGTTGGTTCTCGATGTAGATGGCAACCCTATTCCATTGCAATCTGACTACGCGATTCCTAATCTTTTAGAAGCCATTCTTAACCGCCGCATTTATATGGGTGGATTGAATCGTATTCTTGATAACAAAATTATCCTCGCTGCTCTTACGACTTACGCACCAAAATTCTTTGAGAAGCGTTTGCGTGAATTGAATTTAGCCCCAGCAGATGCTCGCATCACTCCTCCAGAAACTCTTCCTTCTTGTGCGGAATCAGTTGATATCATCGCTAAAAACCCTGACGAATGGGTTATCAAAGCACCTAACCTCTCTGGCGGTACCGGTGTTTACATTTTGAAGACCCTCACCAAAGAGCGTCGCGATGAAGTTATCGAGATGGCACAGAAAGATCCGAAGCATTTTGCTTACCAGCGCTTAGTCAAAATCGCTCGTATCCCAGTAACGACCAATAGCAAAGAAGGCACACGCTTCGCTAACCTTGCAGCCGATATCCGTTTATGGATCTTCTTCGGCGGCGGCGCTAAAGCTCTTCCTAAAATGACCCATAACGCTCTGGTGCGCTACGCTCCACAAGAGCGCGGTCCAATGAGCTCGATTGTTAATACTTCAAAGGGCGGTGGTTACGCTCCGTTTGTCGTAGTTGATGATATCAACTCAACTGAATCAGTCACGGCCGCTGAACTAGTCCGCCCGAAGTACCCAGCTCCGTTGATGACTCACCTTCCAATGTTCGTGGCCGCTCAATTGATCCAAGTTTCTCGCTTGGGCCTTGAGATTCGCCGTCAGCTTTTAACTGATCGTGCTGATTCTTATGAACTCTTGGGAATTACACTTTCATTGAAACTTCAGTGCCGCGAGATTATGAGTTTCCTCAATCCTCGCGCCATCGAGCCGGTTTATAAATTGATTGATACGCTGGAAGCGAAACAAGCGAAGAAAGAAATCGCTGCTTACTTCCAACTGGTTCACGGCAACCACATTAAGATGGTTTCTGTGTTAGAGCGCTTGGAGTCTAAGGGTAAGCTTCCAAAAGGCTTCCGCGACAACCTTGATCAATTGAATATCCTTAACGAAGACATCCTTTCTCAGTGCTACACAGAAGAGCACCGCAAGTCGGATAAGAAAGGCCTTAAAGTCTTGCGCGACATGATGCTCTCAGTGAAAGGTGACAAGAAAACGATCTCTGATGCTAAAACCGTCATGTCACTTCTCGCATCAAGCGTAAATGCACGCTTCCCGCATGAAATATTGAGCGGCAAGACGGCACAAAACATGGTGAAGATGATCGAGAACTTCATGCAGATGGTGCGTGAACGTTTACAGAATTCTGAAAAGGCGATCGAATTCGCTAAGATTTTCAACACCGATATGGTTCACCCAGACTTGGCCTTCGAAACTTTCGGTCTTGCCGACAACAAAGATGGCCGTCTATTAACAGCTTCTCAGCGTGAGTTTGCTACCGGCGAACTTCTGACTGAATCTGAGTTTGTTTCAGCTGAACTTAAATCAATTCGCGCTCAGTGGTTGCCAGTTATGGCAGAGGCCAAGAAAATTCGCAACGCAACGGAGAGAGAGGCTTTCTTAACTAAAAAGCGCGCAGCTCACTTTAAGAAATTCCCAATTCTTGCTCGCTACCAAGAGCTCATGGGTAACACTTCTGCCGAATTGAAAGACTTGATCGAACTTATGCCGATCATGCCTTACGCTCACTATAACCTTTCTATGCTTGCCAAGAAGCAAGGTGTTTCTATCGAAGAGATCTTCTCTGATAAGTTGACACCTAATAAGATTTCAATCTTGTCGAGCAAACAGATCCGCGAAAATCATCTCTCAGCACAAGACCATGCGGGTGAGTGTTTTGCTAAAAAACGTAAATCTCACGGTCTCTTCTCTGATTCAGATATCTTTATCTGGGTTCGTAAAGAACTTGATCCAATGACACAGCTCTATACTGCAGGCCATGAAGTGATTCACTACCACCAGATCGAAGAAACAACTCGTATGGAAGCGAATGCTCTTTCAAACGGTGCGATTGCTCAAGCTTACTTCTTGAACTTCTACGGTAACTTCTTGGGCATCTCAAATGCCTCTTTGGAAGGTCTCTCGCTGGATATCGCAGTTGAGCGTCAACCACTCTACGGTCTTGCTGACCGCATGATTCCTCACTTCTTCTCTAAAGTTGTGACGGAAGTTCGTATGGCCATCAATAGCTCACGCGAGACTTATGACAAGATGCTCGACAAATACGGCTCATTGTTTGGCTATATGATGCCCAACTCTTCTCAGGTTCGTGTAAAAGCTCTTCAAGAGATTTTGCCAGCACTTGAGAACGCTAAGAACATTCGCTTCGCCAAAGAATTAGGTTTGAATGTTTCATGGGATGAAGTCCGCTCAGCAGTTCCTTCAGCTAACAATGCGCAAGTGAAAGCACTGACGCCAAAAATTGAGCGCGCCATTGCAACTGCAGCGGTTGATTACGAAGCGCTTATCGCGATCGGCAATCACCAGTTCTACGGTGTTTCTTTTGGCTACAAGATTCCGGCCAAAGAGACATTGCGTCTGCGCCCAATTTTGGGAGTAGTGAGTTTAGGTAACAGCTATAACCAAACGCAACAACAGCAATAAGGTCGCCTTATGGATATGACTACGACAACTACGCAAGCGCCGTCAGTCTCTGAAGGACTGAAGTACTTGCTTGGCCAATCACACCAGAACCTATTTTCACTGCTTGAAGAAGTGGTGATCAATGGAGGAGTGACGGCACTCGGTATTAAAGAAAAAGTACGTGCCATCCGTCGTGAGGGTGATGCTTCCGGCTTTCGTTATATCGCCGAAGACTGGTTTCAAGGTCACTTGTTATTGAGCTTCACCACGACTGGTGGATTCGTTCTCAACACCGCCCTCGCACAAGACGGCATGGTCAGTGAGAAATGGGATATCTATAATTTTAGTGGTGAACTCGAAGCCACTCACTACATCGCACCAGCAACAATTGGCGCTGGCGAAGCCATGGAAATGGATCTGTCTTGCCCAATACTTGATCTACTTTATAACTTCCTTGCCTCTGAATATGGTAAGGCCGGAACCGGTGAAGTTCAATCTCATATGGTTCACACCATAGAGCGCTTCTTGCGTCTTCGCTATAAAGCCATGGGCTCTGAGCGTCGCCGCGATCCATTGATTCGTCACGTTTTCCATAAAATGTTGATCATTGAAGCTGATCCGGTGCTTAACTGGGATGAACGTCAACTCGTCTATGAAGGCTTGATGGGTGGATTGAAGCGCGTGCTACAAGTGAAGCGTCGTGCTCATGGCCGCGGCATGATTTCTCAATCAATCGAAATGATACGCTTTAAGTGGGCCTCATTTGCTCGCCGCTTTAAGGCACGTCCTTGGAATAACTTCCAAGGGATGTTCTATCGCTACACCATCGCCAAAATTATTTGGTTCTGCTCAACGGTTAAAGGTAATCTCGGTTACTCTGTTGCCCTAGCAGTCTATGGGCCATTCACTTACTACTTCATCA
>JBIKNE010000185.1:0-5217 GCA_044358855.1 Bacteriovoracaceae bacterium
GAGCACCGACTTCTTCACCTTCGCCATAGTCGATAGAGATTCCAATAAAAGTTTTATCGAAGAAGCGATAGTCATAGCTTGCCTTGATAGCGGTACCATATTGACGTTTAGTTTTCTGTTCTTCACTGGGGATTTTAGCGTAGGTGTTGCCGTTGCTATATTTGTACTCAAGAGCAAGAAAGCTCTTTGTTTCTGGAAAAAAATTGAGTCGCTCGATTTGGGCGAAACTTGTTTGAATAAACACTAAAATCAGTAGAAGCATAGGATCCTATCTCGTCAATGTCGTCATAAAACCTTGAGGGAAGAACTGTCCGTGTGGGTCGTGCTTCGCTTTAAGGATTTTAAAGAGGGTCAACTGCTCGTCATGAATAAAAGGTTTGATAAACTTTTGCTTGAGAAGCCCAATGCCGTGCTCAGCAAAAGGTGAGCCCTGCCAACCTAACACTTTGGCATAGAGCTCTTCAAACTTGGCCTGGCATTTTGAGGTGTCTTCGGGACGAGGCATATAGTTGTAGTGCAAATGAGCATCACCGAAATGACCAAAAAGATTGTAACGCACACCTAGTCGAGCGGCATCACGGTAGAATTCCATCAATGCTGGAAATTTATCAGGAGCGACCTGGCAGTCAGTGCCCATTTTTTTCACACCCATACGAGAATTCTCTTCGAAGACAGCACGAGGAACTCCGGCACGAACTTGATGGAACTTCTGTGAGCTGATTTCAAAAATATTTTCAGGAGAGACGAGTGTTAACTCACCGATCAGCTCCCCATAAACGCGTTCAAAATGCTCTGATTTGATTTCTAAGAACACCACATCTTGATGAGTTCCTAAGCGCTCATCAGGTTTAAGATAGCCCATGCAATTTGAATCTAAAAGCTCACAAGAGATGACTTCCCCACGGAAGTGCTGCACTTTCTCGAAAATTTCCATATGAGGAGCAAAGTCATCTTCCCAACGAGGCAGCAGCATAAAGAGGTGGGTGACATCGTCATGAGGTGCGGTTTCAAGCTCAACTTCGGTGACGACTCCCAATTGCCCTTCTGTACCAATCATCAGATCAGTTTCTTGGTTAAAGCGCGGGTAAGGGGCGTTTTTGTAGGACTCATAAGTTTTAAAACTATTTTGGTAATCAGAAAGTCCCGTGGTTGCTTCAAATGGTTTGTCGCGGAAAAGTTCTTTTTCATCTCCATTATGATCGAGATATTTAAGGCTCACGACTTGGCGTCGAAGATTGCCATAAGCAAAACAGCGCTCTCCGGTGCAAGAAGTGGCAACTCCAGCGAGAACCAGCGCCAGCTGTTCGGTGGGCGAGGTCATAATGGCGCGGCCTTGCGTTTTTAAAAATTGATCGGCATCTTGCCAGTTAACAGATCCGCGTAGCACTAGATTGGTGCCCTTCATCCGCATCGTGCCGGCAATTTTCGAGAGATCACCCAAAATCAATTCATCAGTGATTTCTTTTTCCAATTTGTCGTAGGGGATCACCGTCGAAGTACGAGATGAAATATAAAAAGTCGGTAGATGAGTTTTGAGGTGCTCTTTGAGCGCCGATTCATCGTGAAAGGCTTTGGTTTTTAGTGGCATAACGGGGTATCCTTGATGACAGAATATTATCCCAAACTGAATCAGGGTGCCAATGAAACAGGTGGTTGTTTTAGGTGCGTCGAGCAATCCTTCCCGCTACTCTAATATGGCGATGCGTGAGCTTAAAGCACGAGGTTTTAGCGCCCTGCCGGTTCATCCCCGCGAAACGGTGGTGGAAGGCGAGAAGGTTTGGCCACATTTATCCAAGCTTCCCGCTATGGAAGTGGACACCCTCACGATGTACGTTTCTGAGTCATTGAGCACACCTTTGATTGAGGCGATTCTCAAGCTCGCCCCTAAACGAGTCATTTTTAACCCTGGTTCAGAGAATCCCACCCTGCAAAAATTGCTAAGTGAGCAAGGGATTGAGGTACTCGAGGCCTGTACTCTCGTGATGTTACGAACAGGCCAGTTTTAAGACCGGTTGCCGCTTACTGACAAGTTAAGTTACAACCCTCAGCATGAAGCATCCGGAACTACTCTTACCCGTGGGCAACCTCCCTATGGCGATTGCTGCCATTCATGGCGGTGCTGATGCTATTTACGTAGGAGTTCCAGGGTTCAATGCTCGCGGGCGCACGCAAGACTTATCCATCACTGAACTTAAAGAACTGATCGATCACTGCCATCTCTATGGCGTCAAAGTTCACTTGGCTTTTAATGTTTTAGTTTTTGAAAATGAACTCGCTACTGCCGCAGAAATTTTAAAAGAAATTATCCCTTTGGGGCCTGATGCTTTTATTGTCCAGGACCTAGGTCTTGTGCAATTAATTCGAGAAATGGCACCTCACATGCGAATTCACGGCTCAACCCAGATGACGGTCACCAATGATGAGGCGATTCATCTATTGGAAGATCTCTCGGTTCAGCGTTTCGTGTTAGGTCGTGAAAATTCACTGGATGAAATTAAATTGATCCGTAAGGGGACTGAACGTGAACTAGAAGTTTTTGTTCATGGTGCACTTTGTGTCGCCTACTCAGGCCAGTGTTTTACTTCTGAGTCTTTAGGTGGCCGTTCGGCCAATCGTGGACAGTGTGCTCAGAGTTGTCGCTTGAGCTATGAAATGTATGTTGATGGTGAAAAACGTGATCTTGGTGATAAAAAATATCTCGTGAGTCCCCAAGATTTGTGTGGCATTGAAGAAGTACCGGCACTGATCGAGGCGGGTATTGATTCTTTTAAAGTCGAAGGCCGTCTCAAGGGGCCTGAGTATGTTGCTAGTGCTGGAGTCAATTATCAACGAGCTATTCGAGGTGAGAAATATTCCACTGCAGATATGGCAACCAGTTATAGCCGGGGTTTCTTTTCAGGGTGGCTCCATGGTGTCGATCATCAACGTTTAGTAGAAGGCAGCTATTCTGCCCATAGAGGGCAAGAAATTGGAGTGGTTGAGAAAATTCTTAAAGATGGTCTGATCATCACTTCGAATCGTGATTTAAGTGCAGGACTAGGGTTACTCATGGGCCACGGGGATCGCACCGTAGGCGCGAAGATTTATCTCGCCAAGCGCCTCACGGAAACAAAATTTGAAGTTAAATTGTTGATGCCTTTTGATTATCAAACCGTCAGACAACTGATGCGAGTGTGGATTAATTCCGATGAGAAAGTGACTCAAGAAGTGAAGAAAATCACCAGTGATCGCTCGCATATGCGAAGAGTACCTTTGCATTTAGAGTTGCAGCTGGCGGTGGGAGAGAAAGCCGTCTTGAAAGTGAGTGATCCTGAAGGTCGAGTAGTTGAAATACATGGGCCTGTTGGAGAGCAATCACAAAAAGAAATCTCTGAGACTGTTTTTTGGGATGAACTTGGAGCGCTGGGAACTACCGCCTTCAAGTTAACTGAAAAAAAATTATCAGGTCGTGGTGTTTATCTTTCGCAAAAAGATTTAAAAGTCATGCGACGTGAGATGGTGGAGAAAATCACTCTTAAACGTTTGGAAATCATCAATCATTTACAGCATGAAGTAAAATTAGAAAATAGTGTTCTGCCTCAAAGATCTGTTCATGCCAAGTTGAATTTGGTCCTGCGTGAAAAAGGGCAAGTGGAAGATTTGGTTAAATCGGCGCGCCTCATCAACCGCTCTCATTTGGCCTGTGTCATTCTTGATTATGAATTTGGCAAAGACTACGCAAGCTCTGTCGCCATCTTAAAAGAGCATGGATTTAAAGCGGGTATTGCTACGACTCGTATTTTAAAACCGCGCGAGTACTACAATCTCAATATTATTTTACGTGCTCAGCCTGATGTTATTTTAGTACGCAACCTAGGCGCACTCCATTGGTTAAAAGATAAAGGTATTGAGTTAATTGGCGATTTTTCACTCAATGCCACCAATCATAAAACGGTTAATTATCTAGTAGGTAAGGGACTCAAGAGTGTTTGCGCCTCTTATGATCTTAACCAAACTCAGCTTGAAAGTTTAATGTCACAATGTTCTCCCGAAAATGTTGAGATCACTCTTCACCAATATATGCCTGAATTTCATATGGAGCATTGTGTGTTTGCCGCTTTCATGTCGAAGGGCTCAAGCTTTAAAGACTGTGGCAAGCCTTGCGAAAAGCATCAAGTTGAGTTGAAAGATGCCTATGGAAATATGCACTATTTAAAAGCCGATCAAGAATGTCGTAATACCCTTTATCGTGGTACGGCCCAATCAGCGGCTTTCCTTACTCATAAATGGTCGGCAGGACCCGGTGCTTGGCGCTTTGAAGCACTTTACGAGCGTGGAGAAGTGCTACTTAACAAAGTGCAGGGTTACTTAGGATTGATAGCAGGAGAGAAGAAGCTTGCTGATGTGGTTGCGATAGTCGGAGTTGCTGAAAAGTATGGCGTAACGGAAGGTCAGCTCAGTCTTGAGAAGAAGTGGGTTGATCGTAAGAAAGATGGCCTTTCAGTAGAAAAATAATATCATTTAGTGATGAAACAAAAATATGTAGGTTTATTGGTCGTTGGCAGTTATGTGATCTTACGAATGCTGGGCGATGTTTATTTTTGGAGTAAGATCAATCCCTACTTTTCTTACGTCTTTGAAATTCTCTTTGTCACCGCTGTGATGTTTTTATACCGCCAACAGAGACCTTGGTTTTTGCTTCCTCAAAAGAAAGATATCTTTCTAAGTTTGTTTTTGTTGGTGGCCGGTAGCATGACTTATCTTTTGGCCGGAACTCTTGGAATGGGAGTGCCGTATGATTTAGATTCTTCGACTACAATTTTCTTCTTGTTACTTGTTGCACCCATCCTGGAGGAGCTTATTTTTCGAGTTGCTCTCTGGGAGGGGATCAAGGCGATAAGTGAGCAAGCACTCTTGGCGATCGTTGGTAGCACCTTGCTTTTTTCGCTTGGTCACCTCGTGGCGTATTGGGTGGTGCCAAGTTCAATCCAACCTTTTGTTCTTTATCAGTCACTCTATGTTATTCCATTGAGTCTCATCATTAGCTACCGCCGACATTATGCAGGCTCCGTTGTGCCAGCGATGCTCATTCATTTTGGATTTAATTTTGGATTTCTCTTGGCTTCAAAAATCTAAAGTAGGTTTTTCAATCTCGCGCCACTCACCTGGAGCGAGATTCTCCAAGCGTAATTGACCAATAGCGACTCGAACAAGACGCAAGGTAGGATGGCCAATCGC
>JBIKNE010000186.1:0-5208 GCA_044358855.1 Bacteriovoracaceae bacterium
CGCACGAACTGCTTCTCAAGCGACCCGCGGAATATTACTTCAATCTAGCAATCTTGAAGAGTGTATAAATAATCTGTGGCCTCAGCTCGCCTTGATCAGCTGCTGGCAAACCGCTGATGCCGCTCAGTGGGCTAAAAAAACGCAGCAACTTTTCAGTGGTGTACCCTTTCAAGGGAAAGGGCTATTTGCCACCGAAGGAGTCGTGAGTATTCCGGTAAAAGGGAAGATGCATCTGGCCTATCAATCGCATTTTTATGAATTTGAGAAAAAAAATGGTGAAATCATTCCAGCTTATGAGCTTAAAGCAGGCGATGAAGTAAGCGTGCTCATTTCGACCGGCAGTGGAATCTGGCGCTATCGTATGGGAGATCGAGTCTTAGTTGAGGAGCTTATTGATGGTTGTCCAATATTACAGTTCTTGGGGCGAGAGCATACGGTGGATATGGTAGGTGAGAAATTGTCATTTGATGCCGCTCGTGATGTGCTTAATAAGTTAGGTGAGAAAGCTATTATCATGTTGGCAGCTCCCGGTGACCAAAACGAAAAGCCAAGATATGAAATAGTTTGGGAAGGAGTCGCTCCAACGAATTTAGCTGAGCACACAGAGGCTCTGCTGAAAGAGCATCATCACTATCTTTTAGCGCGAGAGCTCAATCAATTAGCTCCCGTGAAAGTGAGAGAGTGTAAAGAAAGCGGAGAATTTTTTCAAAGCTTGGCCCGTGAGATGAATTGGGTTTTAGGCGATATGAAATGGGAAGCTTTGATGAAATTGCCAAAAAATTGGGAGAATGCCTAATGGAGTCACTCTTAGAACGCGATGGTTTGATTGCCCACAATTGGTATATCGCTTGTCTCTCAGTAGAAGTGAAACCTGGTCAGGTCATTCAACGCACAGTTTATGAGAAAGCCTTGGCGATTTTTCGCACAGAAAGTGGCAAAGTATCTGTTCTCCCTGATCGCTGTCTGCATCGCCTGGCCCTTTTATCTCAAGGTGAAGTGAGAGGGGAGAGGCTGGCCTGTATGTACCATGGCTGGGAATATTCAACTGCTGGTGCAGTTGAAAGAATTCCGTCCGAAGATCCTGAACAGCAAGATAGTAAAAAACATTGCTCTAAAGTTATACCTTGTGTGGAACAAGACGGTGCGGTGTGGGTTTGGATGGGGCCAGAGGCTCCCACTACAGCGACTCCTCCCTGGCGCTTTCCCTATGCCTCCGATCCCGCTTGGGAGCATTATTTTATGATCACGGATTTTCCTAACGAGGTGACCAACCTTGCAGAAAATTTTATGGATGTGCCTCACACGGTTTATGTTCATAAAGGCTGGTTTCGTGATGAGAAAGCTGATCGAAAAAAAATCCCTCATACTGTTGAAACTCACAACGGGCGAGTGCTGGTCACTTATCTGCAAAAAGAAGATGAATTCTCATGGGGTGCCAAATTATTGCTCAATCCACATGGAGCACCGATGCTTCACACGGATGAATATATTTACCCTAACATCACTCGGGTAGATTATATTTTTGGCAAAAACGGTTTTGTCATCAATTCGCAAGGTACACCGGTAGGCCCGCTCAATTCACGCGTATATACATATATTGCTTACAAAATCCCATTCTTTAAAAAGTTATTAAAGCCGCTCTTCGGTTTCTACACTCGTCAAGTGATCGAACAAGATGTCGAGATTATGCACAATCAAGGATCATCACTTCGACTGGATGGGACGCTGGCGTTTCGTTCAACACCATGTGATGAGTTACATGTCCAGATTGAGCGTTTGAGGTTTTACGGCAAGACGGATAATCCATTGTTACAAAGCTATACCGCTAAAAAAGAGATTAACTTTTGGATCTAGCGCAATTCTTTTTGAAGTATCCCGAAGTCAGCTTGGCCAATTCAGTCGAAGTGGATGAAAAAGTACGCACATTCTTTCATCAAGCACCGATGACGGGAAAAGGGATGCAGTTACTCTATTGGCGTGAGCCGAGTTTTAAAGCTTTCTTAGATTGTCACTCAGATCGCTCATTTGTTTTTTATGTGGAATCCACCCAAGGACAAATCGAAGGCGCAGGCACCATTGTTATTCGACCTGCGATGGTGAATGGAAAACGAGAGATGGTGGGCTACTTAGGTGATTTGAGAGTAGACAATATTCGTCGCTGGGGTCGCTATTGGCGTGATTTTTATCTTGATTTGATGAAGGCGGCTCCTCATATTGAAGAATTCGGTGGAGCACGTTTTTTTTATACCGCGATTCTTCATCAAAATACCAAGGCCCGCAAAGCGTTGGGTGAATCAAAAATTGGTTATCATTCTTTTCATCAATATCAGATGGTCAATGTTCTGAGACAGTGGGCACCAGTTAAAAGTAAGTTTGCAATTAAGACATGGGATGATCTACCTTTAGCCCAAATTGAAGATTTCTACCGTACCGCTAATCTAGGCAAGCCGCTAGGATGGGTGGTTGATGAAACCTATAGCGAAGTTCAGTGGCGCCTCAAAAATTGGCATGGTTTCAAAAAATCAGATGCTTTTGTTTTAAGTGATAAATCTGGAATTGTGATAAGTGCTGCTTTCTGGTCACCTTCTCCTTTAAAAAAAATAATTGTTAAGCAGCTTCCTCGAGAACAAAAAATTCTGTTAAATCTTTTGGGTGCTGTGCAACGAATGCCGCGAGAAGGAGAGGAGTTGCGCTGTCTGTATCTGACATCTTTGGACAGACGTCCTGGTCTTTCTGAGAAAGACTGGCAACATGGCATGAGGCAACTGGTTAAAATTGGGCTTGAGCTTGCTCGTGAAAGAGGATTTCATTGCTTAAGCCTTGCTGAATTCGGAGAAGAACAATTCTCATTATGGCCATTCATCGCTCTCAAAACTAAGCTAGAGCTGTATTTTGTTGATCCAATCAATAATCCAAGCTCGGAATTTTCACGCGCAATTCCGGGGTTTGAAATGGGGCTCGTCTAATGCAAGCAGTACAACGAACCATGGCACAGATTCCATTTGTGGGAGCACTTTTTCGCATTCAGGACCCGCGATGGATGGTATTGGCCTGCCTCGGTGGATATGTTATTTTAGGTTTCACTTTATTGGGATTCAATCGCACTCCCTTTCAAGCTGCCGTCACCACATTTTGCTGTATCGGTATGGATTTTGTTTTACACAAAATTTTTAAAGGTAAATGGCTTTTTCCGTTATCAGCGCTGATCACTTCCTGTTCACTCTCTATTTTATTGAATTACAGTCACGACTATTGGGTTTTGTTGGCGCCGGTTTATTTTGCCATCGCGACCAAGTATGTTTTCACCTTCAATGGCCGCCACGCTTATAATCCTGCCCAAGTTGCAGTAACTCTCTCGCTTCTTTTCTGTGGCTCCGTCATAACAGCAGCACCGGCCTATCAATGGTACGGCCTTGAGAGTATCAGTGTGCTGGTGGTGTTTTTGGGATTAATGTTTGTTCTGCCCCAGGTGAATCGTCTGCCGTTGGTGCTGACTTTTTTAATTGCCTATACTTTGCAAACGCTTTTGCGCGCTTGGATTATGCAGCACCATCTGCCATTCCAAACACTTTTCTTAGGTTCGATCACTTCGCCGGCATTTTTCTTGTTCACGTTTTTTATGATCACCGATCCAGCGACTTCTCCTAATAGTACCAAAGAGCAAATCAAGGCCGGTATTATCTTGGCCGTCTTGGATCTCATATTTCATATTGGGCAGAGTTATTACACTTTCTTCTATGCTGGCTTCACTTTGCAAAGCTGGCGCTTACTCACTAATCACATAAAAGCGATGCGTGCGCAGGGGAATGTCGGGACTTATCTCACACAGAGGTTTTGGGTGTCAGGCTATTGGAAGAGACCTTTGTTATTAGGTGGAGTGCTGGTCGCTGGAATTTTATTCTATCGTCATATCTTACATCCCGCTCTTCCTTCACAAAATTTGCCTTTCAAATTTGAGCGAATGGCGGCATCGCACACCGGGATTGAGTCAGAGTTGGGCGATGCACTTTATCGTACCGATAAGCGCCTCCATCACATCATCAAATGGATTCTCTCAGTAGGGGATTCAGTTGCGACAGGTGATTTTGATGGTGATGGATTGATGGACGTCTTCTTGTCGAATACGTTGAAGAAAGATGGTCAGCGAGCTGCTCTTTATCGAAATCTTGGTGGATTTAAATTTGAAAGAGTGACTCTACCGTTTGGTGATCGTTTTGATCGAATTGAAGAAAACGGTCTTCCTTCAAACGGTTTGTTTGTGGACTACGATAATGATGGCGATCAAGACTTGTTTATCATGGTGGCCTTTGGTCATCCCTTGTTGTTACAAAATCAACTCTCTCAAACCGGTAAAGCGACATTTATAGATGTAACAAAAAAACTAGGTCTTGCTGATTATGTAAATGGTATTGCCGCCACTTTTGTTGATCTTGATCGTGATGGACGCCTCGACTTGATTGTCGCTCATGTTTGGCCACGTTATTTGCCAGGTTATCCAAAAGACAAGCCAGAACTTCTTAATGTCTTTAATCTTCCTCAGCCAGAATTTTCAGGAGATGTGCGCATGTTTGATTTCATGCACTCATCTTGGCATCTCTCGGATAATGGTGGGGTCAACGAGGTTTATCGCCAAAGACCTGATGGAACATTTGAAAAAATGGACTCAGCTAAAATAGGCATGCCCGAGCATTATTGGACGCTTGCGATAGGTACAGCAGATTTTAATCAAGATGGTTTAATTGATGTTTATATGGCCAATGACTTTGGTCCGGATAATTTCTATCTCAATCTAGGTGATTTTCAGTTCAAGAAAGTGGAAGGTGAATTTTTTGGCAGCCTTGGAAGAGATACTTATAAAGGCATGAACGCATCCGTAGAAGATGTTGACCGCGATGGTATTCAAGATGTTTATGTCTCAAACGTCCATCATGAGTTGCAAGCGGAAGGAAGTCTTTTTTGGTTCTTTGGCAAAGACAAAAATGGCAAACTCACTTTCGAAGACCGCGCCACAAAACTCGGTGCTTTGAATGAAGATCGTTTCGGATGGGGAGCGAGTTTCGCCGATTTTAATAACGATGGGTGGATGGATCTCGTACAGGCGAATGGCATGGTCGATGATCGCCCCGATAAAAAATTCGATTCGTGTAAAGACTATTGGTACACCAACGAAAAAATTGCCCGTTCGCCGCCTGAGATTCACCGCTATAT
>JBIKNE010000188.1:0-5113 GCA_044358855.1 Bacteriovoracaceae bacterium
TAAGGTTCAAAATCAGTAAAGAGATACTCTCCTCCATCAATCGGATCCACTGAGCGTTGAAAGCCCGAAGACTCTTTGCTAAAGACATTGGTGAAGGCAATGATAACCGTAGTCTCTTTTTTGAGATACTTCTTGGGAATATCTAGGCTGCCGGCGCGCTCAGGAAACTTTTTAAGCGTTTCACCGTTAACAATAACCGAAGTAATTTTTTGCGTGTGTTTATCGATGCTCAGATCAGTTTTGGTATGATTAAGCTTCAAGTCCATCTTCACCACAGCAGCGTAGAGGTCTTGGCCTTTCTTTAGATCGAAACTTAATTGATAAGCGACAGATTGAATTTGCTTACGGCGAGCTTGGGCCAATTTCCAGGTGAGATTGTCATCGGCAACACGAGCGAAACTCACCGATGAATAAAGAAGATAAAATAGGATGAACAAACGCATAATAACCTCACTTTTAAGTGAGGTTATTATGCGATTCTTAAGTCTTAAAAGTCCACGCCACCACGCGCGACTTTTTCTGACCTTGCTGCATATCAATAATATGCATTTCCGTAGCACCGGCCTTCTCTAAAACACGATCAAAGGCCTTAAGATGCGCCGCTTTTGAGACGAGAGTTGAAAACCATTTCACGGATTGTGCAAACTCCGCCGACTCGGCCCCCATCTGCGCTAAAAATGCTGGCTCCCCGCCAGCGCACCATAACTCATGAGATTCACCACCAAAATTACGATGATCGGCCTTGAGCGAGTGCCCCAAATGCTTCCATTTACGCTGACTCTCTTCTTCGGCTTCTTTTTTGGAGGCAAAAAATGGCGGATTACAGATGGTAAGATCAAATTTTTCACCAGGACCTATCACCCCCCTAAAGAGTGATTTAGGATTGTTCTGATGACGCAGCTCAATGTTTGAAAGCCTATTTTTCTTTACTAAATCTTTGGCCCAATTAACTGCTGCCAAATTGATATCACTTCCTACAAAACTCCAACCTAAAAGCGATCGTCCCAAAAGTGGGTAAATGCAATTAGCACCCACACCAATATCCAAGACCCGCACCTTGGGTCCAGACTTCTTAATTAAATCTGCCAAATACAAAAGCATATCGGCTCGACCTGGAATGGGCGGTGTGAGATAACCCTTCGGGAGGGTAAAGTGCGAAATGGCATAGTAGTGCTTTAAGAGAGCTTGATTGAGTGTCAGCACCGCTTCAGGATTAGTAAAATCAATCGTCTCCCCTTCTACTGGGTGAGCGATGAGAAACTTGTTCAGTTCTGGCAAAGTTTTGGCCAACTCTTTTAAGGGATAGTGACCTTGATGTTTATTTTTGGGGTGAAGCATAGCTTGAGCATAGTCATAAAGTTGCAATCACACTAGAATTCAATCATGAATCCTATCATCCAAGCGCGTATTTTTTCTATTGTTCAGATCCAGTTCGCCATCATCCTAGTGGTACTGTCATTGGGATCGTGGATCTTCTACAAAGTCGCCCTGAAAGATCTGTCGAAGAGTCGCCATAAACTTTTTGCCACGCTCTTTCATGAATTACGCAATTCTCTCATCTTGGGTCTTGTAAGTTTTGGCACTTATCTCTTCTTGCGCTCTCTACCTATTAAAGAAGAATGGCTCTTTCTGACTTCTGGTTATGTCGGACTGCTTTGTATTTTCTTTGGCGCCAATATTTTCATTAAAATTGTCCAAGTGATGGCCAACGAGTACTTCTTTTTTTACAGCAAGAAAGCCGGTGTGCCTCTATTGTTGGTTAATATAGCTTCGCTCATTCTCTTTCTGATTATTTGTGCCTGGGCGATGACTTATTTCTTTGACGTCAAAGTCACCTCAGTCCTCGCCACCTCTGCCGTCCTTACTATCGTTTTGGGTTTGGCGATGCAGGAAACGCTGGGCAATTTGTTTGCCGCCATTTCTCTGCAAATTGATAAACCTTTTGCCATGGATGATTGGATTGAGCTTCACCACAACGGCGAAATTATCGCGGGCCAAGTCAAAGAACTCTCTTGGCGAGCGACTCTTCTCCAGTCCATGACAGATGAAATGATCACCATCCCCAATCGTACCATCTCCCAATGGCAGATCATTAATTTTTCAGGTAAGACTCAGCCGTTTTTACGTGGCCAATCTTTTCGTTTCCCTCACTCTATTGACATCGAACTCGCGCGTAAGGCCTTGCGTGAAGCCATCGAAGAAACGCCCGGAATGCTACTTGATCCAAAACCACTCGTTCTTGTTCGTGAGCTTGATCCATCTTGGATCCTCATTCGTGCCATCTATGCCAGTCGTGATTATGGCTCACAATACATCCTTGCCGATGTGTTTTACGGGATCGCTCTGAAGAAACTCGTTCAATATGGACTTACTCTGGCAAAACCACAGCTGGAAGTTGCTGGTCGCTAATAGGCTTCCAATCATCAAACTCCGGCTCTTGTTCAATAATAATTTCTCGTTCTTCAAACGAATGAAAATGTGCCCTCTTGAGGGCATAGTAGCCGAGTGCTGAAAAAATCCCCAACACAAAACCTATAAAATGACTCGAATAACTGACTTCCGGTTTATAGGTGTCAGGCATAAAAAGCATCAGACTTAAAAACAAAGCACTGCCAAAGCGTGCACGCCAATGATGACGGCGATCAATTAAAAAATAAAGCGTCAACCACGCTGCTCCCATCCAATGAATGACTCCAGAGACTCCTAATAGATTCACATCATAAGGAAGAGTGCTGAGAACAACTAAATTGGTCACCCCACCTACTAGAAAACTTACTAACGGAAAAAACCACCAACTAAACGTACCCATCAATAAATGAGCAAATAAGAAAAACAGTAGTGAATTACTAAAAAGATGAACCAGATCGCCATGAATAAAAAGCGCCGTCCATAAACGCCACCATTCGTGATGGATAAAAACTTGTCTACCACTGGCGGCCAGCTGAGATTGCAATCCAAGTGTGTTTTGAAAATAGAGAGTACTCATTAAATAGATCAGCGACATCATCAACAGCGCCGGCAAGAAACTCTTGGGACGCTTTTCGGTGAACCAATTTTTTCGAATGATTTCCATGAAGCCTAATATGGCAATGAAATGACCTAGTGCAAGTGCGACTTATGGAAATGTTTTTTAGGCTGTTTTTTCGGTGCTTTGAAACGTTTTTTAATCGCTTCATCAAGCTTCATAGGTTCAAGATAGTAGGATTCCTGTAAGTATACTGGATCGGCCTTAAATTTGAGATAGCTCTTCTTATCCAACATCTTTCTCAGCTTACCACCAGCGATCCCACCATAGATATTCACTTTACCTTCTTGGTTCTCTTGCTCAGCTTCACCACCGGCCAAACGGCTCAACACTTCTTCAATACCGCCGACGAGTCCTGCTCTAAACGAGCCACGCAAATGGCCGTAAAGCACCATGCCCCAGAAGTGATACCAGTGACCAAACTTATCACCCTTATTAAAATAGTGAGTGAAAGGCTTAAGGCGCTGTAGGACCGAAACGCGATCTCGCTGAGGATTGTTCCAGTGGTAGGCGAACAAATTCTCAAGAGTCAAAAGAGTGAGATAAACATCACCCTCGTTGAGTTGGTAAGATAAACGGAAGGCTTTCTCAAGTGTGACTGATTCAGACGGTTCTGCTTCAATCAAATGGGCCAGCGCTTCTTCTTTTTCTGTAATCATAAAACGAAATGTCAGACCATTTCCCAGCGCCATGAAGATCTTCGACATGCCAGTCCGAAGCACTGGAAATTCTTTTTTATAGTACTTATACATCTCTGCAGAGAAGACATGTTCAGTGCCCACTTTGGGTTCAATTCCCTTTTCACGCTCTTCCACCATCACTTGCATCATCATATTGACGACATTCTTGGCATGAAATGGTTTCGATTTAAGTTCAAAACCCAGCTCAGTACCAAGGGCATGCTCACGCAAAAGTGCCTTACTTTCATCATTCACATTTAATTGCGCGATACGTTCTTCAGTGAGGGTGAAATCTAGCGGCTGGTCATCGAGTTGATTAAATGTCCATTGCTGATAAACATTCTTGTAGCGTTCAAACCCATCTTGTTGAAGCGCAACTAATTCACGTATGGCTTCATGATCTTTTTTAATCATCAGCTTGATGCGCTTCATATTGGTGCGTGCAAAAGAAACCAATGCTACGTCACCTTGAATGTCTTTAAGTTGATAGCGCTGTTGCTGATAACCCGAGGCGAGATAAAGATCCTTATTAAGCCAAGACTCCAAATCGCCAAACTTTTCCATGTCGAGTTCTTCGACTCGTGGCTTCTTTTTTTCGACCAAAATCTCTTCGGGAGCGAGTGTTTCTTCCTGTAATTCAGGCGGCAAGTACTTAAACAAGTCCTGCGCATGTGCAGCACTGCTTAAAACCAGCAATAGACTTAACACTTGAGTAAATTTCATAAGTTTCAAGAGTATAACCCACCTTTAAATGCCGACGTTTAAGGAGAGGAAAATTTACAGACCGAAGTGAGTGGGCCTAATCTTTTGAGGGTTTAACAAAGGAATATCTATGAAATTTACGCTCTATTTGGTGCTCACAGTGCTGATGGCCTGTGCCAGTGCTCCCAAGACCTACTCCCCGGCCGTCGTCGCCCAAGAATCAAAGCGCATCAACGAATTCTTTGAGCGCGCCTTTAGATCAGCAGTGGATCGTTACCCTGAATGGCAAACCTATATGGGTGGAAAAAAGGATTACGATAAGCTCAATGACACCACTGATGAGATGGCGAAGAAAGAGTTAGCGATTAACGAAGCCCAACTCGAAGAGCTCAAGACTTTTAACTACGATGCGCTTGATCCTCAGACTCAACTCAGCTACCGCCTTTTTGAGCAGAGTATGAATGAGAATATCGAAGACTTTAAATTTCGTATGCACGACTACCCAGTTAATCAAATGTTTGGTCGTCACGCGGAACTACCGAGCTTCATGATGAATATGCACCGAGTGCAAAGTCTTGATGATGCTAAGGCCTATGTTACTCGTATCAATGGTTTTAATAAGCAGCTCACTGATCTTGTAACGAACCTCGAAGCTCGTCGCCAAAAAGGGATTCTGGCCCCGAAGTTTGTCTATCCTATGGCGATT
>JBIKNE010000189.1:0-5100 GCA_044358855.1 Bacteriovoracaceae bacterium
TATTTTTGGTAATCAAATGTGGCCTCCGTTTTTACACCGAGAGGCCCCCAGTTAAATAAGTGCCATCCCAAATAAGGTTTGGCGGTAAAACGATCAGCATCACGAATAGGGTTAGCATCCCTGGTTTCAACTCTTCTAAAGCGAGTAAAACTACCATCCACTCCAGCATAGATATGTCGCAAGAAAGGCATATCACTTTGAATCAGGGTGAAGGGAGTTGTACCAAGACTCACTCGCGGAAGCGTTTGCACATAGTCGCGATCGAACTCTTCCGGATCGGCAAAAAGTTGGTTGCGCGAGTATTCACTTTGCAAACTTAAGGCCCAACGCTCTCCTCGCCCATCAACAAAACCATTAAAGCCAAAATCACTCGAGTTGACTCGATTATCAGTATAAAGCGGATGGTCACGCACGATATCGAGATCCCGCGTATCGGTGAAACGCATATGATGCGACCAATTGGGATTCCAGTACCAATGATTTTCGACATCGCCAAAATAACGGGTGTAATTACGACCAGACTCAGTTAAATCATTCTTGCCTGGCAAATAAATCGTGTCGTTTAGAAATCGACCATTTCCTTCGAACCAACGTTGGGGTGCAAAGCGTTGGCGATACTCGAGATCAGTTCCATAGCCTCGCTTCGCCCAAAAGGTGGGAGTAATCGTGGCATCTTTGTCTTCATCAATCGCCCAGAAGACGGGTTGCTCAAGTGAGAGCCCAACACCGTTTTGCGAAGAGATTCGTGGAAAGAGAAGACCAGATTTTCTTTGTGAGAGTGGCACCACCATATAAGGCAAATAAAGAACACTCACACCTTTAATTTTTGCCAGGCCATGATAAATCTCGGCACGCTCTTTAAGATAAATCATAATTTTGCGGCCATAGACTGACCATGATTCTGTACAATCACGACAGGTTGTAAATTCCGCATCACGAGCTTCAATCAAACCACCAGGGCGTCGATACAATTCCCGTGCAACAACATTGAACTGTGGGTGAACAATACGTGCGTTCTTCACTTGGGCATAACCAGAGCCCGCATGATATTCAAGTTGAGAACCGTAAAGCGTTAAGTCTTGAGTAATGAAGCGAACGTTCCCATCCACTTTAAAGATCATCGTGCGACGATCAAAGGTGGCCGACTCTCCATAAAGAGTATCTTTCTCGTTGACCACCACCACGTTACCGACGGCTTCAAAAACATCACCACCTTCCTTACGGAAAGCGCGATCAGAAAAAATTGAGAGAGTATCACCGAGTTGAAATTGGGTATTGGCAGCTTGAAGTTGATTGATTAGTAGAAACGTGACGCAAATGATCTTGCAGCTGCCCCACAAAATAGTACGACCCCACCACCAAAATAGATTGCGAAGAAAGACCTGCCAATTGTTGAATAAGCTCATTCCATTCATGGACATACTTGGTATGCACTCCTTCGTCATACCCCCACCAGCCTAAAGGCGATGCCGCCTTCAAATGCTTAAAGCGTGTGATGTTAAGCTGAGTCGACTTACTGCTAAGTTTTGTCAGCATCCGAACCATGGCCTTTAAATCTGCCACTGGCCGCTCGGAAAAAGCACCCCACACCTGATGGAAAAACTCCTTCCCTTGATTGTAGGAACTCGACTGCAGAAAATGAACCAATTTCCTCACTCCATCAGGATTATGTGAGCCGTAAAATGTGAAGCGATGGCCCTGCCATTCCATCACCTCTCCTCGACCAGGAAAGGTTAGCGACGAACATTCGACTTCTGTTTGAAAAAGTGCCCGCCACAACTCTCCTGCGAGCCTTCGATTGCGCTCCGAAAAGCCGGTTTGACAGCTGACACGCCCTTCTTGAAACAGATCCTGCCACTTGATTGAGAGAGATTTTATATTTGAGGCCGTTTGCTCTCGCAAATAGACCGATTCCAAAGCCGAAATAAGGGTGCAATTTGGTCGGACAACACCTAGCTTCTCGCGCAAAATCTGTTGATAGCGAGAACCTAAGAATTCTTGATGATCCCGCGAAATTGAAGTCAATCCCACAACCTGAGCATCACAGAGGTTCACTGCATCAAAGCGGCCACCAAGGCCTACTTCTAAAATCCAGAGTTCTGCTTTTTTGGCCAGTCCCCAACGCAAAAAGGCCGCCCAGAGTGCTTCATAGTAGCTAAGTCCAACTTGCTCTCGTGCGCGCTTCTCTTCTCCCGCTTGCAGCAAAATTTCTAATTGCTGCAAACTAATCTCGCCCTCATTGGTTTGAAAACGTTCACAAACAGAATGCAAATGAGGTGAAGTCCACAGCACAAACGGGACCCCCTGCTCGCGCGCCATTTGCGCCAAGGTAAAAGCGGTTTCACCTTTGCCGTTAGTACCAGCAATCGTGACAATTTTAGGATTAAGATTTTTGAGTTGGGCTAACTCATCTTGAAGAAATCCACCCACTCGCTCAAGGCCAGGGCGAAATTTTTCCGCCCCGTATTGCTGCATAAGCCAGTGCTGTAACTCTTGAGCGGTCATGTCCCAGCGACGGGGGCCAATAAACGCAGGAAGAATGAGAGTTCTTTCTTAAGTTCTTTGCGATCGCAGATACGATCAATAAAACCATGATCACGTAAAAACTCAGAACGCTGGAATCCATCCGGCAAAGTTTGACGAATAGATTGCTCGATCACTCGAGGACCCGCAAAACCAATCAGAGCTTTGGGTTCAGCGATATTTAAATCACCCAACATGGCATAGCTGGCAGCACAGCCACCAGTGGTAGGATCAGTCAGTACTGAGATATAAGGAATTTTGGCTTCTTTAAGTCGGGCCCGTGATGCTGAGGTTTTCGCCATCTGCATGAGAGAAAGAATCCCCTCTTGCATGCGGGCCCCACCGGAGCAACTTACCACGACACAGGGGATCTTTTTCTCGAAAGCCAGATCCATCGCCAAAGCGACTTTCTCGCCAGTCACCACTCCCATTGATCCACCCATAAAGCGGAAATCCATCAGTGCCATGGCGACTGGTTGACCCTCGATAAGACCAGTTCCACAGATTGTCCCATCGGTTGTGCCGGTGCTTTTATAGGCCTGCTGTAAGCGGGCGGCGTAATCAATTTTATCTTTAAATTTTAATGGATCACTGCTCGCCAAATCGGCAGCGTATTCATGGAAGCTCCCTTCATCGCATAGTAGCTCGATGCGCTCAATCGCCCCTAAACGATAATGATGAGAACAATAAGGACAAACCTGGAAGTTTTCTTCCAACTTATCGGTCTGGATAATCTCGCCACAGGAAACACATTTTTTCCATAGGCCTGTGGGTGTGGTGCTGACACCCTTCTTGAGGTTTTTAAGCTTAGGATTTTTGATGTCATGAAAATGGCCCATGGGCCCTCCTCGTTTCCTGCCCCAAATTATCGTCGCCCTTAGTAAAAGGGTGCTGTTATGGGAGCAGATTTAAGTAGCCGAAACTTAATACCATGACAGGAATTAGGCCGGAAAGTGCTGATTTTAGAGTATCCGCCTAAATAACTCCGTTAAACTATTAAGAAAAGGGCATTTAAAACCGATAGGACCCTGAGGTGGTTTGTATGCGGGGATTTTTATCCTTTCTTTTGACAATGTTTATTGGGTTGCCCAGTTTTGCTTTTGCGCAGAACGACTCATTAGGCTTTGATGTCATCGACTACCATTCCTTCCAAGAACTCCCACGGGAAAGTCAACGTGAGTACCTATTGCTCATCATGGATACTGTGGTTGAGATGGAAGAAGCGCTCATCAAGAAATCTGGCGCTCCAGAAAAGCGTCAAGTTGAAATCCTCAAAAAACTTCTTAATGAACTGATGATTGACACAGCCTATGCAGCGAATCCTGCTGGTAGTAACAAGAGTTGTTTGTATGCCGGTTGGTTTTCAACTTACGTCAACACAAGTGCCACCACTGGCTACTGTAATCGCCCACAAAACTCCAGCGATGCCAATGTTAAGAACAATTACAAACCTATAAGTGCAAAATGTGGGGCCACTCAACAGGCCTGTAATCCTGATATTTTTGGCTCGAGTGCAGATGGAAAACCGTACTGTATCAATATAAATAAAGTCAAAGACGTCAATGCATCACTCTCTTGCTTGATCGCATTTGAAGACGATGCAGATAAGCTTGGCCGCCTCGATCGCATTATCGATCGTCTTGGAAAAGATGCCGCAGCCGCAGACCGCTTCAATAAAGTAGTACAAACCATTTTTAATACCTGTGTGTGCCAAGATAATGCCAAAGACAACGGACACAATGTTCAAATCGCTCAAGAATATTTTAATTATATGAAAGGCCAAAGAACTTGTTATTCACTGGTGGCGCAAACTCAGCATATTGCCGAAAGACTTAGAACCAACAAACCTAATGCTTGTTTGGTGATCAATCCAAATAACGTAGATATTTTAGCCAAAGATTTGAAAGTTCTTTCCCATTACACTTTACGTCTCAGAGACGTAGCGAATCTTAACAACATGACCACAGAAGCAATTATGATCAGAGGTCATAGCTCTGATCCTCGTAAAACGATAAAAGTGCCAGGTAGTGATTCCGGTGGATTTGTTCTCAGATCAGGAGCGACTGCAGTTGATTATGACAAAGACACTGCGATTGATAATTGTTTGACTAAAATGCGTGATCCTTCGAGTGCAACAACTTGTACTCTTCCCACTGGCGGCAGTTTATCGGATAAAAAACATTGTCCTTTCGAGCTTCCCCCAGTCGTCAATCATACTTGTAAAGTAAAAGTCACTCCCGGTGTTGTCGCCGAGGGTAAAATGAATTTTGAAGCTGTTTTAGAAATAGCTCCCAACGGTGCCGCACTAGACAATATTGATGTCCACTGGAAACTGGGACAAGAAGCTCCTAAAACATCTAAGGGTGGCAAGTACTCAGGCAGCGTTGCTGTCACAGGAACCACTGGCAAGATTCCACTCAGCGCCAAGCTTACGATTGCAGGAAAAGAGATTCCTTGTGCTGCACCAGTGGAAGACTTCCAAGGTATCGTAGATGATAAAATCAAAACCTGTGAAATCGGTGAAGCCAGTGCCGAGATTATAGACGGAAAACTTCTCATTACTACGACAGTGAAAGC
>JBIKNE010000190.1:0-5088 GCA_044358855.1 Bacteriovoracaceae bacterium
ATAATAAGAAGGCACTCGTTTCAACGTAGAGGGCTTTGTTCTCTCATTTAATTTTAGGATTTTATCCACTAAGGATGGAATGACTAGAAAGGGGCCTGTTTTTGATATTTCAACATCAACTAAATATACTTGCTCCTGAAAGTGTTGAATATAATCAGGGTGCCCCCCCCAATCACTTAAGAGAGCCAAATGGCCCATACTTAGGGCACGTAGCGCAGCCATTCCAAAATTTTCATCCGCATGAAGGCTAGGTGAAACAAAAACTTTTCTACCTTGAGGAATTCTATCTGCTATCACATTACGGTCAACAAAGCCGTGAAAAGTGACTACATCATTCAGACCTAGTTCGTTAGTTAGTCGAATTAGTATCTCTAAATAGGGGCCCGATTTATGACCCATATTTGGACTTCCCAGGTTGTCCTCTGAACCAAAAAGGTCGAGGCTTATATTTTTATTATTTGTTTTTTCTAAATAAAGCGAAAGAGCCCAAATAAGAGAATGAAGATTCTTTTGTTCCGATATACGGCCAACATAGTACAAGGAGAGATGGTCATGAGTATTTTTTTGTGTTTCATCTAGCTTAATTTCATCCAATAGCGCAAACGGCACAACAAAGGCATTGGCCGTATCAATTGAAAGCCTCAATAAATCTAGATCACGTTGAGCTGAAGAAATAAAAACATCTTGCTCGCTCCAAACATCAAGCAGTCCCCATTTTTCCATAGGCCAGCAAGCGACACTCGCAAAACCATGAAGATAAAAAATAAAG
This sequence comes from Bacteriovoracaceae bacterium, assembly GCA_044358855.1. Taxonomy (GTDB): domain Bacteria; phylum Bdellovibrionota; class Bacteriovoracia; order Bacteriovoracales; family Bacteriovoracaceae; genus UBA6144. Next base: position 770 of record JBIKNE010000190.1, read on the forward strand.
GGTGTATCAATAAAAAATCGAGTCCGAAGAGTTACCAGTGCCAAGGCTATCTCAGCATTAAAGGCCGTCACAACGATCTTGGCGGCTCCCAGAACTGCTTTAAACAGCTCTCCGATGGGCGTAGACTCTACAACAAGAATAGTTACCTTGAAATCTTCGCTGGTTGCCATATCCCGCCATGATTGCTCGATGAACGGGATAATCTCCTCCATACTCTTCCAGACGAAATTCTTTCTGGTAGTTAAAATGAGTAGATTGTTTTTTTTCAAAACATGAACCAACGAAGTAAGTACAGTTGCTGTTGAACGTTTTAATTAGACGATATTTTTTTCTCGAGAGACTTCACTATGGTTTGTAATTGCTCAATGGTCTCGGCCTGTTGCTTTGTAATTGAAACAAGCTCTTGGATGCCTGAAAGCAGAACAGGCGATAGTCCTGCATAATTAACAAAACGATAACCTTGCTCATCTTGGCGCACGAGTTCGGGCATAATTTTTTCTAGATCCTGTGCCATAACACCAATCTGCTTACCTTCAGGAAAATTTTGTTCAATAAACTCAGAGGTTTTATATTGATACTTATAAACACCTAGGTTTGAAATTAACTCAAGAGCACCATTGAAGCTCTGAACATCTTCCTTGAATCTCACATCAGATCCTGCGAAGACATCCAAATAGACGTTGTCATTAAGGATTTCTGCTTCAATTTCTTCCAGCTTGAACTCTTTAATTCCCCCAAAATAATACTTATCACCCTCGGGTGCTGAAGTTTTATTATCATCTTGTTTTTTCTTGGGTTCTTGAGACATTGTGCTTTCCTTGAACTAGTTAATTGAATCTATACTACCACCCAAATTTATCTTGAGCCACTAAAATGAAATTGTTTACAGTCTTAAATTTCAATAATTTGAACTATAATTTAATCCCTTTTTTGACCCAAAAGATAAACCCCAAGCGGTGATCTTAAGGTGCTTAAGTTGGTTAGAGGATCATCCTTAAGCGCAACAAAATCTGCCCAACTGCCCTTACGCAATTGACCCACCTCAGTACTTCCCAGTAACTCTGCGGGGTAAAGTGTCGCCGAGCGAATAACTTCAAGATTGGATAACCCGCACTGATTGAGAAATAAGAGTGCCTCTAAAGTGGCTTCACCGAAGCTCATCCCCATTTTTTCTAATGAGTAATAATAATCGGATCCAAAAACTACCCTCACACCTAACTTATGAGCTATGGGAATCTTAGAACATAAAAGCTTGAGCTCATTAAATATATGAACAGGTGCGTGATTCTTAAATTTTTCAAAGGTTAGAACACGCGGTCCTAAACTTGGCACCCAGCTAATTTTCTTTTGAGCCATCCGCTTAAACTGATCTGCAGTAGCATAAGTCCCATGTTCAATACTATCTGCTCCCGCTTCGATACTGGCTTCAATTGCTGGCTGCAGGATGGCGTGAATAGCGACCTTCATGCCCAGCTTCTTGCCTTTCCTCGTCCACTGCTTAAGTAAGCTCGCCTCAGTCAGATTAGGATTGGGATCTTCATCGGCATAAAGTTTAAGCGTGGTGCGGCTCCCTCGCACGAGAGATTGATAGCTGGCTTTATCAAGTCGAGCATATTCCTTAAAAAGGATTGATTCCGCCGTTCCCGTTGGAAACTGACCAAGTTTTGGCACATGGCCTGGTCCCGATGAGTAAAATTTAAGATCAGACTTTTTCAATTGTGACCGGACAATAGCACCACTATTTCCTAAATCTCTGACAGCAGTGAAGCCGCTTCGGATCAAAGAATGAGACCTACGCGAGGCCAAGTCATAACGTTGATCATCAGATGTTTTCTGGTAAAAATCGAACAATCCTTTGGCAAAATCTTTGCCCAATGTCGCATCTTCCAAAAACAGATGCGTATGAGCATCAATAAGACCTGGAATTAAGTAATATTTAGATAAATCTAATTCGAACAATTTTGCTGAAGTGCGCTTGGGATTTACTTCAACAATTTTACCGTTCTCAATCAAGAGGGTCTGATCTCTTATCCATTTTCCGGATTCTAGATCGAGAATATGACCAGCTTTAATTAGAAAAGTCTTCGCCAAAGCTGAACTTGTAATCAAATAAGTTAATAGAAAAATAATTTTAAGCATAAGTACCAAAAGCTCTCTTATTTCTGAATCAGAAATGAACCAACAACCAGTGAAGTGATGCATGAACTTTCAAAAAATCTTTTAAGATCTGCTACTGTTTCAACAATGGGCTCATTCATTACATTCAAACTAGTATTTAGCAAAATAGGCAATCCATTCAATTTTTCAACTTCACCTAGAAGATCATAAAAAATCACATTCTGCTCACGATGAAGTGTTTGCATACGGCTCGTGCCGTCTATATGAGATAGATCTTTTAAAATTAATTTGTATTTTTCTTTGACCGGTACCGCAAATGACATAAATGGATTTTCAAATCCCTCATCAACATCAAAATACTCATGGGCCTTATCCCATTGAACGGTACACCCATAGGGACGAAACTCTTCGCGAAATTTTACATGCTCATTGAGGTATCGCTTCAAATCACTTCGAGTTGGACTAGCCAAAATGCTCCTATTGCCAAGTGAACGAGGCCCAATTTCACTTCTGCCTTGAAAGAAAGCGATGATTTCCCCTCGATCAAGTCGCTGGGCAACTTCTTCAAGGAACTTATTTGGTTGAGCTACTTTAAACCCAGCAAAAACTTTTGCTATTGTCTCATCCGTGGGAGCAGAGTTTTTTAAACCTCGAGAAGATGTTTGCTTGATCCATGGAGTAGGTTTCCAATCATTCTCATTTCGATCATACAGAGCACTCATTGCACTTCCAAGACCAATACCCTCATCACCAGGATTTGGTGGAACGTAAACTTGCTTAAATATATTACGCGCGATCAACTTGCCATTAAAGGTGCAGTTCATGGCGCAGCCACCAGTCAAAATCAAATGATCTGTCGCTGGATAGCGCTCTTTAATTTCATCTATGTAGTTGAAAAGGAAATTTTCAAAATTTTCCTGAACCGTTGCTGCAATATCTTGATAAAGCTTCATATTAACCGAAGTTTCCCAAGCCTTTTTGCCTTTGCACAAGAATTGCTTTTGCCAGTCTAAGCTCTCTAAAAACTCTGTATAGGATGTTTGCAAACCTAGGCTTTCTCCAAAAGGGGCAAGACCCATGACTTTGCCGGCTTCTGTTTTATTATTAAAAATAAATTCTGAGGCTTTTTCGTAAAAAATTCCAATTCCTTCAGAAAAAGTCTGTCCGGAAATTTTGCTCTCAGTGAAGTTGAGAAATTTTTTATCAAGTAGCTCTAGCTTTTTATCGTTCCACCTGTACAAGGATAAGTATTCATACGTTTTGTTCTTTGCTGAAGAATCCTGTGGAGAACCCGCACCGTCTAGCACTAAAACCAAGCAGTCACTAAATGGAGCAAAAGCCAAAGCCGACCAGGCGTGCGCCCAATGATGAGTGCACCATCTAATCGGACTTTGTAGGGTTGAAAAGCGCTCTAGCTTGAGTAATTTTACTCGCTCGCTAAATGGAAGCCGCTGATTGTAGTAAGTTTCGATAGAATGTGATGTTTGAACATCTCGATTCTCAATAATCTCCAGGGACTTTCCCGCTAGGCTCGGTAGTAAAGCGAGTAAGGGAGCTTCGGGCCAGGCACCTGAATTTTTAACACGAGTCAGTCTTTCGGTGAGCACAATCTCGCTTTCCTGCGGTGCAAGTCGGGGAACAATGGCCACCGAAGAATTAAAGATTGTCTTCCCAAGACCTACAAAATATTCAGGTTCCATGTGTTCAACTCGCTCAAGGCATTTCTTAGCATGGGTCATCATAGCCTCAAGATTTAAAGAGCGCTAATTCAAAATCCCGAGCAGCATTACCGATGCGTGTCATCCTCTCAATTTGTAGATTCTAATAGCTGAATAAATGCATATAATTTGTGAATGGAAAATCCGAGCAATGATGGAAAGTTTTTTTGTATCCTTCCCTGGAAGCATCTGATGCTTCAGCCAAACGGAAAGGTTTACACTTGTTGTGAAGCAACGAGTGTTGATAATTCAAATAGTCACTTAGGAGACTTGCAAGATCTATCAATCAAGGAAATTTGGAATACTGAAAAAATAAAAAAAATTAGACTTCAACTTTTGAGCGGGCAGATTCCTGATCAGTGTAAGAGTTGTGCTCGGCTAGAAGCATATGGCATTACGAGTGACCGCCTGAGATCAAACGAAATGTTTAAAGACTCATCTCAAGTAATAGCAAAGACTTCAATGTCAGGTGAAATTGATGCT
>JBIKNE010000233.1:0-4455 GCA_044358855.1 Bacteriovoracaceae bacterium
CAGCATTCTTTCAAGTGCCACCAGGCTCCACTTGCGTGTTTCTTCATCAACGCGAATAACGTTTACCGGCTCATTTTTTTTAATGGCGCGGAAACTCTCAAGCATCCAGCGTGGACGTATACGATACATCGTTGTGCACAGACATTGATAGGGCGAGAGTGATTGAATATCTTTGTCAGGAAATCTTTGCGCCAGGCGATTTACTAAATTAATTTCTGTTCCGACAGCAAACTTCGCTCCCGCGGGGGCTGTCTGAATATGATTGATGATAAAACTGGTCGAACCAGCGAGGTCCGCTCCTTGAACTACATCAAACGAGCACTCCGGATGAACAATCAAAATGCGCTCAGGATCTTTCTTGCGCCACATCTGAATATGTTCGCGAGTAAAGCCTTGGTGAACTGAACAGTACCCGTACCACAGAATGACTTTGGCATTTTTTACTTGTTCAGAAGTCAAACCACCATTTTCACGACGTGGGTCATAGACCACCATCTCACTCAGTGGAATACCTAATTTAAAACAAGTGTTGCGGCCTAAGTGTTGATCGGGGAAGAATAAAAGCTTCTCACCCTGAGACAATCCCCACGTAATAATTTTTTCGGCATTGGATGAAGTACAAATCGCTCCGCCATTTTCACCGACGAAAGATTTTAGAGAGGCAGCGCAATTGATATAAGTGATCGGAGTAATCTTTCCACTGGAATGCTTCGTTAAAAAATCCCAAGCACGATCAATGTCCTGACGATTGGCCATATCCGCCATCGAACATCCTGCACGCAAATCAGGGAGTATCACTTTCTTTTTTCCCGCGGTGAGCATGTCAGCAGTTTCCGCCATGAAGTGCACACCACAGAACACAATGTATTCTGTTTCTGCGCTCAACTTAGCAGCATGGCGAGCGAGTTCGAGCGAGTCACCGGTGATATCAGCAAAAGAAATCACATCGTCTTGTTGATAATGGTGGCCCAAAACTACAACGCGAGGCCCAAGTTCTTGGCGCAGGGCCGTAAGCTCTTTCAAAACTTGTTCATCACTCAGTTCAGATTCCAAAACAGGTGAGATGTGACCTTGTGGTTCAAGGGAGTCATAGATGTTCATCATAGTGGTGCATTTCTAGCATTTCTGACACGAGCTAGAAACCTCGAGATCGACATAACGCGCGGCCGTATAACGCATTGGGCCGGCCTGGCCGCATAAACTGAGCATTTTTATTGAGTTGGCCTTTGACGAAGCGAGAAAATGGCCCTTAGACTTAAAGCATAAGAATCACCAAGCTCTGTCGGGAGGACTGGCTATGAAAGTTATCACGGTAGGTAACAATAAAGGCGGCGTGGGTAAAACCATGTGTAGCTTCCAGCTTGTTTGTCATTTGGCCAATCTTGGAAACAAGGTATTGGTTATTGACCTCGACTCGCAGGCGAACCTGAGTTCTACGTTGGGAATTAATATTCAACGTACACTTATTCCCGAGTGGCTCATTGGCGACGTCAAAGCCGAAGAGATCATGTTGCCAGTAGAAGGTGATGAGCCTTACACCAAAAACATTAAACTCATTCCTGCTTCTCGCCACATGGCGAACTTGGCAAAACTTTTGATTCTTTCAGAAGCAGAAGTTCGTCGCAATGCCGGTCGCAAAGAGCGCCTCCTGAAGCTTCGTTTGAAAGAAGTAGAAGGACAATTTGATTACGTTGTCATCGACACTCCTCCAATGCTCGGTGATGAATTAATTATGAGCTTGGTGGCTTCTGACAAAATTTTGATTCCAACACAAGCACAAGACTATTCAATCGATGGATTGGAAGAGTTGATGGATACGTTTGAGATCATCAAAGAATCGGAAAATCCATCTCTCGAGTTCGCGATCGTTCCAAGCATGGTGAATCCTCGCAGAAAAATCGAGCGCCAACGTCTGGAAGAATTGGGCCAGAGCTTCAGTGTCACTCCGGTTATTCGTAACTTGGTTGAGATGCAAGAATCAGTGGCTTTGAAAAAGCCGGTATTCAAATTTGGTGCGAATTCTAAGGGCCGCCAGGATTACGAGGCGCTTTGGAGTTCGTTGGGTCTTAACTAAAAACTTTACGCCATCGAAGGCAGGAGAAGAGACACATGGCCAAGGAATTTGCCGCCCGCTTAGGGAAAAAAGATCGCAAAGTTTTCGACAACACCGCAAATGTTGACGAAAAAGTTTTACGTCTCCATGACCAAAAATTGCTCCGTGGTGCTCAACTCGATCATATCGCTCTAAGTGATATCGTCGTTCGCGACCAGGTTCGTACTAAGTTCAATGACGATAGCCTTCGCGAGTTGGCCGACAACATTAAAGAAAACGGCTTGATCCAACCATTGGTGATCCACCGTGAAGGTAACAAGTTCGTTTTGGTTTGTGGTGAGCGCCGTTTCCGCGCCATGAGTTTGATCAACATGGAAAATGCTCCATGTTTCATTCTCGAAGATAAATCACCAGAAGAATTGATGGCGATTCAATTCTCAGAAAACCAAGCGCGCGAAGATCTCCACTACATCGACCAAGCTGATTCAATTTTTGGTTACCAAAAATTGACCGGCGCTTCTGAGCGCAAGATCACTGCTTCTTTGGGAATTTCAAAATCAGAAGTTCACCGCTGTTTGCAGATCGCGAAGATGCCTAAAGACATGAAAGAAGCCGCCAAGAAGTACAATACTGAAAAGTACGTGCTTCTCGAGTGGGATGAACTTCCAAAAGGTCAGATGAAAGATGACCTTCGCTCTAAAGTTCTCTCGGGTGAAGTCACAAAGCGCATCCAATTGAAGCGTCAGTTATCACTGCATAACTACGCCAAACAGAAAAAATCGCCGAATGCCATGGATCACTTGATGAAAGAAATGAAGTCACAGTTGAAAGATCCTAAGTTCCAGGCAAAAGCTCGCGCCATGATGAAACAATTGATCAAGGAAACGACTCTGCAGTAATGCAGCTTCCACGGATGGAAGATATAGGGGCCTCACGGGGCCCCTTTCTATTTCAGCCCCTCTTGGCACACCCCTTGCTCTATCTCTAGGTATAAGTCTTTAAACCCCCGATTGCAGGATGTAAAATCAAGGGTTTAGGCTAGGGATAAAGAGGGGATTATGAGTAAGTTTTCGACATCCAAAGGTATTCGTCTAAACATTCGACACTTCTGTGCCTGTGTCCTTATGTTCGGATCGGTATCGATCGCTCAAGAACAACAGACCCAAATTGCGGGCCGCAAGCCTGCTAGTTATATCCCAAATGATGATGTCATCGTCGTTCCGGTTGATGCGGAAATGGGCTTCTACGATAAGCACTTTATTAACGACCCACAATTTAGCAAAAACAGTAACGTTCAACGCCAGATCAAAATTTGGCAAGAAAACGAATTGATGGCCCAGCAGTATGGTCTTGATACACAAGCGGTGGGCAGTCTTTATTTTGTTCCTACCAACGAAGAGAAATTTAAACTCATTGAACGAAGCTACTTCCGCTATTTGAAGAAGAAAGGGGAAGACCCATTCAAAGAAGGCGGCGAAGAAATCATTCAAGGTTGGACGGCGAGTGATGAGCTTGATTCGATTGATGAGATGGAAGCCGCCTTCCGCGCGACCACTAATAAAACACGAACAGGTATTGCACTACCGAAAACTCTGCGCGAAAAACAGGTCGCAAAAACTAAGAAGTTTCGCTTCAACATTCAACCCCGTCCGGAGCAGGGTATGTTGATTGTTCGTATATCAGGTCCTGTTGATGCTCGCGCTTGGGTCGGTATTAACGGAGAAGCCGAGATGAACGTGCAGAAGACCTTTGATCAGACCGGCACACGTATTCAAGGTAACTACTTCGTACATGATGGACGCTCACTTGCGTCAATTGACCAAAACCTAGGTTATCCAGGCCTTAGAGCTCGAATTATCAATACCAGAAAGCCAGTAAAGAATCGCGCTATAACGGATTCGGCTTTTTCTGAAGATACCCGCTTTCAGCTTATTTACGGGACAGAGTTTTAAATCAGTGTCGCGCTGCGACTCCCTGGCCTGACTCCGAGCGCATGGTTTATCATGCCGCCACTTACATTTTTAGGAGTGGCCATGAGTCTATTCGACAATCCTTTTTTCAAAGATTCTTTTGCTCAGCTTGAGAGTGCCGGAGGAATCATGAAAATGGATCCAAACGTACTTGAACGTTTGAAGTATCCAAAACGCGCGCTACAAGTTTCAGTTCCTGTTCGTCTCGACGATGGAACAGTGAAAGTATTTGAAGGCTACCGTGTGCAACACAATATGACCCTGGGGCCAGGTAAAGGTGGTATCCGTTTTCACCCACACACTGATCTTTCAGAAACAGCAGCTCTTGCAATGTTAATGACATTCAAGAACTCGTTAGTGGGTCTACCACTCGGTGGAGCGAAGGGCGGTATTAAGTGTGATCCCAATGATTTGTCTCGTGCAGAATTGCAG
>JBIKNE010000191.1:0-5052 GCA_044358855.1 Bacteriovoracaceae bacterium
CCAAGAGATGGTCTCGCGACTCATCCCTGAAGTTATGACAGGTTTTATTCCCAATGATCAGACTAAATGGCCTAAGGTACTCAAGGGTCTAGATAAATATAGTTCTTTGGTCATTGGCCCAGGCCTGGGCCGTTCGGCGCGTGCGCGTCGATTGGTCTTAGAGATTATGAATAACTTCTCAGGGCCTTTGGTGTTGGATGCTGATGCCATTAATGCACTAAATCTGAAAGAAGATCATCAGGTCTTTAGTATGCGACATGCTCCGACGGTGTTGACTCCGCACTTCGGAGAGTTCGCACGTTTTTGTGATATGGAGCAATCAGATGTTGAGATCCGACCGTATGAATCTCTTCGTCAGGCAGTAGAGCGCATCAACTGCACCATTCTTCTGAAAGGACCTTGTACATATTTAGGTCTTGCTTCTGGACGCACCTATTTTAACTTCTCACCCAACGATGGTATGGCCACTGGTGGTGTAGGGGATGTACTCGCGGGAATTTTAGGTGGGCTTTTGGCACAAGAGACGGGCCTGCGTCGTGAGCAAGACGCTCTCATGCATCGTTATGAGCACGCTAATCAAGCCACTCTATTGAGCGTCTATATTCATACTCTGGCGGGACAATTTGCTGCAGAGAAGTTTGGTGTACGCACCATGAGTGCCATGAGCTTGATTGAAACATTACCAGAAGTCTTTAACCGTCTTGATGGTGAAGCATGAGTAAGAAGCTCATCCGTGAGTGGAAGAAAGTTTATACCAGTGATCTTCCTTATATTGTTTATGAGTTAAAAGAGCTGACCAAGTCGCCGGCGCTGATCGTTTTAGACGGCCCTTTGGGTGTAGGCAAAACAACTTTCTGCCAGCACTTTATAGGAGCGGATGAAACGCTTAGTCCGAGTTATTCGATTTTGAGCGAGAGTGGCCAGATTCTTCATGGTGATTTTTATCGAATCGAAAACGCCGATGAGATTGTTCCACTGGAGTTGTCGGTTTATTTAGAAGATAAACAATATTTCTTGGCCGAGTGGGGTGGAAAATTCTCTCGCCGTTTATTTCGTGAGCTTCCCGAAAACTGGTCCACTTATGTATTAGAGTTGAGCTTTGGTAAACCAGCTCAAGAAGGTGAGGCGCCTTCACGTAACTTCACATTATCTACACTGATTGATGATTGAGTTGGTAAATCGAGAATTTTTTAGAATAAAGATATTCTCAAACTCTGAAGTAAAGTCCGAAGCAGAATCCAACTTAATTCCTAATAACATTTAGAGGACGCCTGGTAGTTTCTAATAGAAATTGCCGTTCATCCTGGCATGAGTTTTGTTCATTTAACTGATCTATGCGCCAGGATGAGACTTGAGAGTTTGAGATTTTGAGATTTTCGAGAAGGATTCAGCCCTCAAAATCCAAAAAACCGACTTAGTCGGAATAAATTGCCGTAGGGGCAAACTGACACCGCACAAGGCCGATTCAGCGCAAATATATTGATATCTTTCACGTTTTTCCAATAACTTTTCCTGCAAGAAGATTTAATGATCGGGGCAGAAATTATATTTGACGGCGGAAACTCCAGGGGGTCATACTATTCTACGAGACACTTTTAGTCTGACTTTGGATGGTCAACTAAAGGCATGCTCCCGGGATCAAGGAAGAAAGATAACCCGGATTCACAATCACCAACCGCTTCTTTATGGAGGAAGACTATGAGACTTACATCTAAAGGCCGTTACGCAGTTCGTGCAATGTTGGACCTAACGTTCAACAGCAGTGGTAATCCTGTTCGTTTGCAGGAAATTTCTACTCGTCAGTCAATTTCTCTCCACTATCTTGAGCAGCTTTTCCGTAAGCTCCGTACAGGTAAAGTGGTTAAGTCAGTTCGCGGCCCAGGCGGCGGATATGTACTTGCTCGTTCAATGGACGAAATCTCTGTTAAAGACGTACTTGATTGCGTGGGTGAGAACATCAACCCAGCTCGCGATATCGTAGGCATTCCTTCTTCTGGTATCGAAATCATGAAGGACGAAAGCGGTAACGACATCAACGGCATCGTTGATACTTCTGAGTTCCACCTCACTAAGGGTTACTTCGAAAACTTGGGCAATATCATGCAGGAATACCTCGCAACAACAACGTTGGGCGATCTTTCTCGCAAGTCTCGTGAAGCCAATGCTGCTAACACTAACACCTCGAATGCTTTCGGATCAGCTATCCGTAACAACATTGGGGAAGTGAACCAGTAATTGGATCGCATCTATCTCGATCACAATGCAACAACACCCTTGGCGCCAGCGGTCACTCGCTGGCTCACCAAGGGTGATTTTTTTTGGGCGAATCCTGCCTCTCAGCACAGCTCGGGCAAAAAAGCCGCCCATGCTCTAGATGAGGCCCGCCAGTCACTCTACAAAACATTCTCACTCTCGGAAAAAACTTTTAACTTGGTTTATCATTCCGGTGCGACTGAAGCCATCAACTCTGCAGTGTGGAGTTGGCAGCAATCGAGCAAGAAGCCTTTGCTGTTTGTTTATTCACCCCTGGATCACTCTTGTGTAAGGCAACAGGCCGAGCGCTTAAGAGCGCAAGGCGTGATGACCGCCGAGTTTGTGGTGGATCTCGAAGGAGATCTCAATCTCGAAGAATCACTCAATCTCCTATCAACCTATGCCGACCACTCGATTCTGATTAACTTCACGTGGGTGCATAACGAGACGGGTGTGGTGTGGCCCTTAAAGTGGGCAGAAGTTTTAAAACAAAAAACCAATGCCCTCATTCATGTGGATGCCGCTCAGGCGATTGGCAAAGTCGCTGATTGCTGGAGTCTCTCGTCAGAACTTGATTATTATTCTTTCTCCTCCCACAAATGTGGAGGACTCAAATCTCACGGTTTCAGTTTCATCAAAAACACTTGGACAGGTGAGCCGCTGATTATCGGTGGTGGCCAACAAAAAGGCATGCGCTCAGGCACAGAGAACGTCATGGGTGCCCATGCTTTGCAATTGGCGCTCGAAGAATTGAAAGCGCAGTTTAATCCAGATACAAAACTGAGGCTTATTGAAGAACTCAGAAACTATTTAGATCAAAGCCTAGAGGGTAAGGGAGTACGCATTGCTCAACGAGCGCAGCACTTAAATCTCACCACTATTCTCTTTGTGCTGAATAAGTTGCCTTCGGATCTCTCTTTGCCGCTGTTTGATTTGCAGGGCCTCGAGGTTTCTGCAGGTGCCGCCTGCAGTTCTGGAGCGGCCAAAGCGAATCATGTCTTAGCTGCATTGGGACTTGGAAAACGCTCCAAGCACGGACTCAGGCTCTCTGTGGGTCTATTTCACGATGCTCATTTACAGCAGAAGCTTTTGTCCAAATTAGGGCCAGTTTTTGCGAAAATCTCGTAAGCAATCAAGTGTCAAAAATCCTTGCCACAATCGCCTAATTTGATTAAGAAAACCCCAATATTTCTTGAGTTTGTCTTTGTAAAAACAGGCACTTATTAATCTTAAGTTGCGGACTAGAAATCTGGTCTATAATCACAGACCTATGAGCATGTTAGATCTAATTAAAAAACGTCAATGGGACGGTCTGAAAGACTTCGTCGAATCGATCGAAGTTACTGGTCCCTCTCAGCGCCAAATGATTCTGATGAATGGGATCCTCGAGGATCCACTCTTCATGCGTTGGGTGACTAAGAACGTACGTACCTTCGACGATTTTCTCCAGCTCTCGAGTGATGAGGTCGACGCTGTCGTGCGCGCCAATGAAGCAATGCTGGGAGTGATCGCCAAAGCGCTGCCGCTCAAAAATGTCGAAGAGATTCAAAATTTCGCACCGATATTTCCCCGTGTCTTTGGCAAACTCAAAGATGAAGTAACGAACTTGAAAGATGTCTCAAGTGCCGAGCGGGAATCCGCCCAGTACTTTGTTCTGCGAACAGTGAGAAAGCTGCAAAAAGAAGAGCACATTGCGGGTTTCCAGTGGCATCTTCCGCCGCAAGATGTGTTCTTTGAAAAAACCTCGGTGAAAGAGGGCAATATTTCCATCACGTTTGAAGATGGAACGGTTGCCGCCGAGGGAGAAGTGCTGAAAAGCAAACGCATTGGAATTTGGCGCCACTACTATGACAATGGCCGCTTGCTGGCTGAAGGCAATTACCAAGAAGGGATCAAAACGGGACCTTGGACTTTCTATTTTGGAAGTGGTGAAAAGCGCTCTGAGGGCCGTTACCTCAACGATCTGAAGCATGGCACTTGGAAAGAGTGGGATCGTGAGGGGAATGCTAAAAGTAGTGAGTGGCTAGAAGGAAAAAAAACTAGCGGTTAATCGTCCCACGCCACATCATCAGAAATTTTCACACCTGTCGCTGTTCTCTCGTCTTCTTCCGTGATGAATGGGAAAGCGAGTTTTTCTGTACCTTCAAAGTTGTCATCGAAAGCGATGGTGACAGTGCGAGGACAAAATTCCATCAATGAATTGAGATAATAGTTCTTACCAAAAAGCTGCATGGCCGCTTCGTTTTGCATATTTTCTGCATCAACGTGACGGAAGTCGCCCTCATCAATCAACGGATTGTGAGAAGTATTTTTGACGATAATGGCACCTTGAATACGGTCTTTCGGGAGATCTTTGGTTACACTCCAGGTGCTCAAATTGAAATAATCCAGGTGAAAAACGGCGTTCCCGTAGTTCAAACGACGGGGAATAAGCAGTTTTTGTAGAAATTTACGCGTTGTCTCGTCTTTGGCCTTGCGCGCCAATTTGTCCGCCAGGAAAGAATCTTCGATCCGCAGGATGTAATGGCCGGGCTGTTTGGTCGAACGGAAGAGAATATATTGGAAGGCCAGACTGAATAGAGTGAAAAGCTTCTGCTGTGAGAGGTGAATATGCGGGTGTGGATGCTCTACCAGCGTTTTAACACCTTGATAGAGGACATCTTTGGCGAGGTCTTTTTTAAATGTCATGGGCCCCTATATTGCTTCGGACTTCATCATTTCGCAACAGGCAAAATCGTAAACTTACAGGTCAACAGCGTTTGACGGATGTGGCGTGATTTCATTATGATGCGCTCGATA
>JBIKNE010000193.1:0-5027 GCA_044358855.1 Bacteriovoracaceae bacterium
TGGCAGTGAAATTGCTCCACTCGGAAAGATTGGACATGAGGAAATACGCTCATGGGCCTGTAGAGAGAAGGGAGTTCACCGACGAATTCGCGATCTTTTTGGTTGTGGCGGCATCTTTGATAAAACAAATATTTCTTTCCGCACTAAAATTGAAAACGATCCTCGCAATGTGATTTTTATAAATAATCAAGGAAGTGTTGAAGTCAAATTCCTCGAAAGTGAAAGAGAAACTTCTCAATCGATCCTCTTGGGCTTTAATCAGAAGTCATGCAGCGATGGTTTTTTGAATAACTCATGTGAATATAGATTTGATTTGGTATTCACCAATGAGAGTGGTGAAAAGTTTGAGATATTAGGGGGAACTGCCTCTGATAGCTTCAAACGAATATTTAAACCCCACTTTACTCCGACACATTTATCCTTCACTCTCGAAGAAATGGATGACGATGAATCGCAGGATAAGATTGTTGCTGATACCGCCCTCTTTCCAGATAAAACAGAGTTAGTCTTGAATTCACCAAATAAAACATTTTCTGGCACACTTTCGATAAGTCAGCACAATTCAGATAGTTCAACAGAAAAAAAACTGCGCTATAACTCCTCAATGTTGGAGTTTCATCAGTCGCGTTGTGATGATGGTTTTATGAATAATAGCTGCGAGTATCGTTTAGAAGTAAAACTTTTCGACAGCAAAAATGAAGAGGTAGGAAGCTTGGTTCATGAAGGAACCTTAAAAGACAGCTTTATTGTTTTCTTGAATCTAGATAAGCGTGCCACTCGCATGCTTGTTCGCCTCAGAGAAACTGATGAAGGGGAGACGAGCGAGCAAGTTGAGTTAGAAATGAAAATTAAACACGGAGTGATTTCAGAAGTTGTGACTTCTGAGGGCACATTTGCAGGCCAGCTCAAATTGAAATTTTTTGATTATGATGAATCACGTGAGCACTCTGAAGGGATCGAAGGATTTAATCCTCATCAACAACAGTATAGACAGTTCAAGCATCTGGAAAAATTAGATTATTAGTTTTTCATCCAAGATTTCCAGTATTCCTTATTTTCTAAACGTGTAAAGGCATCTGTCATCTGCAATGGATTTCGAGTGTCGATCATCACCGCATATTCGTCAGTAAATTCTTTTTTAGCACCGCGCTCGAAAGCTTTAGGATGTGGTCCGTGATGAACACCTTGAGGATGAAAGGTGAGAGCTCCCGCATCGATGTTGTCACGGCTGAAGAAATCCCCAGCGTGGTAGAACAAGACTTCATCGTAATCAATATTGGCGTGAAAGAAAGGTACTTTCAAAACACCTTCGGATTCATGCTCCAGAGGCCTTGCTACGAATGAACAAATAACAAAGTTTTTGCACACCATTGTCGTGTGACCCGACGGAGGTATGTGGTATTTATGCGAGTTGATAGGGCAGTAGTCATAGATTGAAAGCTTCCACGGATAGAGTGAGCCTTTCCAGCCAGAAGCATCCAAAGGATTGAAGGGGTAAGTCACGCGCGTGATTTTGCCCAGACGTTTTACTTCAACCGTATATTCCTTAAGGTTTTGTTCGCTCCCGTGAGCTGCTTCGGGAGTGGTGATTGCTGTTTGATCATAGAGAGCGTTGGGACCCAAGATTCCACGAGTCGGCTGCTCAAACTCACTGGCACTTTCAGTCTTTAAAAATTTACAAGGAGCAGTGAGATACATTTTATAAGTCGTTCCGCGAGGGATTACGACGTAATCACCTTTCTTAAATGAGAGATGGCCATAAATCGTTTCAAACTTTCCTTCTCCGTCGTGAACAAAGAGCATCTCATCGAAATCGGCATTGCGGAAAAAATGATCAAATGATTTGTCCCAGGTTCCAAGACTGACTTCCACATCATGATTGAACAGAATTTTAGTGAAGGTGTTTTTTAGGGCCTTATCATCAAACACGGGAGGAAGATTGCGAGGAAGCAGATCACCATCAATCTTCGTCCAACCCGTCGGCATATGGGTGTGATAGAGGTGAGAGACACGTCCAAAAAAGCCTTTGCGGCCATGCTCTTCTTCATAATGCCCTTCGGGGATTTTGACGTGAGCTTGCTTGGTGTAGGTGCCTGAGGCTTTAAAGTTTTCCATCGCTCAATCCTTAAATCTAGGTAGGTGTGCCTACGATATTTTTCAGCTTCCCGATTTTCTCAATTTCTAATTCAACAATATCTCCGGGCTGAATCCATTTATCTAATTCAAGACCACAGCCTGTGCCGACAGTGCCTGAGCCCAGGAAATCAGTGGCGCGAATCCATTCATCACGTGTCAGATGCTCGATCATTTCTCCCCAGCTCCATTTGGCTTCTCCAGAGCGGCCGCGCGACCATTCCACGCCATTCACTGAAGCCGTCATAAGAAGATCTGGATCTTTCATACCAAACTCATCTGCTGTGACGATGACCGGACCGATGACCGAACACCAGTCTTTGCCTTTGGCAGGGCCTAGGCGCACTTGCATTTCTTTACGTTGAATATCACGAGCGGAGACATCGTTTAAAATAGTGAAGCCGAAGATTTGTTTATAAGCATCTTGAGCTTTAATATTTTTTCCATCGCGCCCAATGACAACACCAAGTTCTAATTCATAATCGATTTGCTGAGAGAAGGATGGCCAAGGGATGGTGGCTTCATGACCAATAAATCCAGTCGTCGCCCCTTTGTAATAAACCGGCATTTCAAACCAAGGCGCCGGGATTTCTTCCTGGCGTTTAGCAAAACCAGTTTTGACATGTTTCTCATGCACAAAGAAATCGCGATAAAGACCAATTTCATCCAAGGGAGCATCCATACCTACATTCTTGGTATCTTTAAGATCAAAGGCGATATCAGCACCTGTCTGAGTTTTGAGATCACCAAGTTGCGCGAGCTTAAAATATAAACCGACAGCAGTTTGTAATTCTTTGATTGGCTCGTCTGAGTGCTTGAGGAATTGCGCCAACGAAGTTGGGATTTTATGTTGAGCCCGCGAGACGGCGTTGTAGTAGCCTTCTTTTTCATACATCGCTTGCAATACAAAGTTGGGATCAACGATCAGAGATTCATTGGCAAGAATGCCAAGACGCTTCACAATTCCAACTGAGGACTGACGAGTATAGGTACAAATTTTCATTTGTGGGCCCTTCCATATTTTTTGGTATATTCCGGCAAAATTTCTTCCATCGCTTCAAAGAAATGATTCATTTCATCACGCGTACCCAAGCTCACTCGCACATGATCCGGCATAAGATTGGCGCGCAAAGGACGAATGATGACGCCCTTGTCGAGAAGAGCGTTGTAGAGAGCTAGGCTCGCTTCTTCGCTTCCAGTCTTAAAAGTGATGAAGTTACAAACCGAAGGAATCGGCTTGAAATCGTGACGAGTCAGAAATTCCCAAGTGTCGTTAAATCTTTCTTTGTTATTGTGAAGCGTGCGATCTAAGTGGGGGCGATCAAGGAGGGCACCATAAGCACCTTTCTGAGCAACTAGGCTTGGCTCAAAAGGAAGTTTTACTTTATGAAGAGCACCAATCAACTTGTCATGGCCAAAACCATAACCGACACGCACCCCAGAAATACCATAGGCTTTCGAGAAAGTTCTAAGTGTCACTACGTTGTCGTAACGGTAATCCATTGAGTCCGGATAATCCGGCCACTCTTTTGCGAATTCAAAATAAGCTTCATCCAAAATCACAATGGTGTGAGGGGAGACATGCTTCATCAGTGAATCGAACTCAGCTTTAGTGATGTAGGTTCCTGTTGGATTATCAGGATTAGCGATATAAACCACTTTAGTGTCGGGCGTGATTTTTTTTGCCATCGCTTCAATGTCATACTTGTAATCAGAGCGGCGAGGCACTTGAATCAAATTGGCGCCTACAGATTTCGCTAAAATGAGAAAACCAATAAAAGTATTGGAAGCAGTGACGACTTCATCTCCCTCTTGCAAGAAAGCACGGCAGATATAGCCCATGATTCCCTCAGAACCATTCCCGAGAACAATATTCTCCGGTTTCAAGCGATAGAGGTCACAGAGTGATTTTTTAAGTTGATATGCGGACATGTCGGGATAGCGGTGGGTATCCCACAAAACATTGGTCATTTCTCGAATGGCCATAGGCGAAGGGCCTAGCGGATTTTCATTGCTGGCAATTTTGGAGATGCGCGTAAGGCCCTTCTCGCGAGCTAACTCATCGATAGGTTTGCCGGCCTGGTAGACTTCCAGACGTTCAATATAGTCGGGAACGAGCTTTTTCTGCATGGTGTCCTCGCGTACTGTCTTTGCTCTTTTGTGAAGGAAAAACTACCATACCGGTGCCAACCGAACAAATGAGGAACATCATGGGATTACTAACTGGTAAGAAAGCTCTAATTTTAGGCGTCGCCAACGACCGCTCGATCGCCTGGGGCATTGCGAAAGCACTTAAGGCGCAAGGCGCATCACTCGCACTCACTTACATGAACGACGCTATTCATAAGCGTGTAGAACCTTTGGCCCAAGAAATTGGTGCAGATTTCATCGCATTGATGGATGTCTCGAATGATGATCATTATCCTGCGCTTAAAAAAGTCGTCGAAGAGAAATGGGGCAAGTTCGATATTTTGATTCACTCACTCGCATTTGCTGATAAGGACGATCTCTCTCGCCCATTTTTGCAAACCTCGCGCAAAGGTTTCTTGATGGCCTGTGATATTTCCGCGTACTCACTCGTGGGTCTTTGCCAAACACTTGAGCCGATCATGAATGATGGTGGATCAGTGGTGGCGATGACGTATTATGGCTCACAAAAAGTCGTGAAGAACTATAATGTCATGGGTGTCGCTAAAGCGGCCCTTGAAGCTTCGACTCGCTACCTCGCTTATGACTTGGGTCCTCGTAAAATTAAAGTGAATTGTATTTCGGCAGGCCCGATTAAAACTTTGGCGGCCTCTGGGATTTCTGGTTTCCGCTCACTCTTGTCACAAGTAGAAGAGATCGCTCCGATGAAAGAAGGCGTCTCGCAAGATGACGTAGCTGGAACGGCG
>JBIKNE010000194.1:0-5011 GCA_044358855.1 Bacteriovoracaceae bacterium
AAGATTGCGAGGCACTCCATGCCCAACCTTCACCGTTTTGTACAAGGTTCTTGCGAGGAGAACATTTTCCACAATTGGGATGTCGTGTTCTTTCGCAATTTCCCTGATCCGCAAGGCCAAATGGTCTGCTCCTTTGGCCATGACTTCCGGAGCGACCATATTCTGGCCGTCGTACTTCAATGCTACACTAATATGGGTCGGATTTGTGACTATAACGTCCGCTTTTTTCACACCATCCATCATCCGCTTGGTGGCCATTTGGCGCTGGATGGCCCGAATCTTTTGCTTTATTTCAGGGTTACCATCTTTTTCCTTGTGTTCGTCCTTGGCCTCTTGCTTGGTCATCATCATTTTTTGGCGATATGACCACTTTTCCCAAGCAAAATCACCCAAGGCCACCACGGCAAGACCCAATAAGACCGAATACCCGAGCTTAATAATCAGTGTTTTGCCAAAGACAAGGCCTGCGCCCACTTCGGCATGCATGAAACCGGTAAACAAATCGAGATTATCTTTCATCACCATGTAAGTAATGGCGAGCACGACAGTAAATTTGAAAATCCCTTTGAGGGCTTCGATTAACGATTTTTTTGAAAATAGTCTTTGAAAACCATTAATCGGGTTTATGCGTTCGAGCTTGGCAGTCAGAACATCCGGTGAATAGAGAAAGCCAATTTGCGCAAATTGCGAAAGAAATCCCAAGCATAAAGAGGCACCAAAAACTGGGGCAACGCATTTCAAGGACAGCCAAGCGGTTTTTTCAATCACTTCAACAAACTCTTTCTTTTCATAAACGCGCTGAAAATCAAGACGTAAAAGCCAGCTAAGATACTCTGAAAATTCTTCGTAAACGTAAGCCGAACAAAGCACTGTTGTGAGGAGTGTTCCGGCCAAAAGGATAACGCTATTAAGTTCACGTGAGGAGGCGACCTCACCTTTTTTGCGAGATTCCTCTAACCTATACTGACTGGGTTCTTCGGATTTTTCTCCGCTATCTTTCTCTTCGGCCATGATCCCTCATCGAGAGAAAAACTGAAACCACTGTCCCAGTCTTTCTGTGTAAATGTCGAAGCTCACCTTAAAGAATTCATCAGAAATAGCAATAAACAGAATCAATCCCAAACCAATGTTCACCACAAATGAAACCATCAAGACGTTCATTTGCGGAACAGTTCGAGAGACAATTCCAAAAACCAGGTTCATCAGAATGTTGGCGAATAATAATGGCGCCGCCAACATGATCGCCGAAGTAAAGATGCCTTTAAAAACTTCACCAAAGAAAACATGGGAGGTCGCCATCTTTTCTAAATTGAGTGAGTTCACAGTGTAAAAACTCTCGGTCACACCCTTCAGCATGGGAACAAGTGCACCGGAAGTTAGAATGAGAACAATCAGAGTCCACTGGATAATTTTCTCAAAAGGACCTGTTTGCTGAGCTTGAGTAGGATCAAAGTAACTTACTGAAGCAAAACCAATTTGTTGCGTCAGGATGGTGCCCGCCGAGGAAAACAGCGCCATGAAACTTTTGACAAAAAATCCGATGACCAAACCGCAGCCAACATGCACCGCCGTTAAGAGCCAGAGGTACTGTACTCCTACCGTTTGAACTTCAGTAATAATGGCAGGTGCAACCAGCGGATGAAACGCCCAAGCAATCACAAAAGAGGCTAATACTTTAACGATGCCCGGGACTGCGATGTTATCAAAGAGTGGAAGCTGCATAAGAATAGCGAGCCAGCGACTAAAGCCAAGCCAGAACGCAACGAACGCCACATGATCGACGATCGTGACATTCATCATTGGCTATTCACCATTTCCGGAATGCGAAGGAAAGTTTCACGAGTGAATTCAGTTAGTGTTTCAAGCATCCAAGGGCTAAAGAACACCAAAGCCGCAACGATGATAAGAATCTTCGGAATGAACGAAAGTGTTTGCTCGTTAATTTGTGTCACTGCTTGAAACAATGAAACCAAAATACCGATGATGAGTGCACCCATCAGCATAGGAGCGGCCAACATCAATGCCACTTTCATGGCTTCGTTTGTAATCTCAATAACAGCTTCATTTCCCACGACAGTCTCCTTAAGTGGTGAACGAACGTAGAATTGAACCAGTTACCAGCTGCCAGCCATCAACCAAGACGAACAGCAAGAGTTTGAATGGAAGTGACACAAGCATAGGTGGCAACATCATCATACCCATCGCCATCAAAACACTTGCGACGACCATATCTAAAACTAGAAATGGAATGTAGAGCAAGAAGCCAATTTGGAAGGCCGTCTTTAATTCTGAAATGATAAATGCCGGTACGAGATAGTGAATCGGCACATCTTTAATACCAGCTGGCGCCGCCTCACCTGATACTTCATAGAACAGACCGATGTCTGTTTTACGAACATGCTTTTCCATAAAGCCTCTGAGTTCTGTTTCCACAACAACCAGCGCTTGAGTGGTGTCGATCTGCTTTTCCATATACGGTTTCACGCCACCTTCATAAATGGCTTTTCCCGTTGGCATCATCACGAAGATTGAGAGGAACATGGCAAAACCAATCAAAAGTTGGTTAGGTGGCAAGTTCTGAGTTCCCAGCGCTTGGCGCATGAAAGAAAGAACAATAATGATACGAGTGAACGAAGTACAAAGAACGATAATGGCAGGCGCCATGCTAAGAACTGTGAAGAGGATCAACACTTCGATGGTATCGACAAAGTTAGCACCCTGGCCGAAGTTAATACTTACACCTGGTAGCTGCGTATTACTTTGGGCAGAGGCCATCACTGGCAAACCGGTGAGCAAGAGAGTTAAAATTCGTAGCATCCATCCTGGAAGCATGTTTTAGCCTTTTACTGCAGAGACTTGAGGTTCTTTACTTTCTTTTTTAGCTCATCTGAAAAACGCACAATATCCTTTTGTACGCTTCCCTTCTCTTCAGCTACCACTGATTGATAGATATCTACTTTCTCATGCAACTCTTGCTTCGGAGCAGTCGTGGCATCATCAACATTATCATCGAAATTCATTCCGGTTATCGCCTTCTCACTTTCTTTGACGATACCAGGAACATCTTTCACTTCAGCAATGAAGTTCATGCCTGATTCTGAAGAACTCACAAGGAATACTTGGTTGTGAGCTTTCACCATCAAGATTGAACGTTTCGGTGCTACGTAAGTTGTCGAGATAACGCTTACGAGTTGTGTGTTATTTAAGAAACCAAGTTTGCCTTTTGAAAGCACACCTTTTTTCATTAATTGAATCACACCCCAGAAGAACAAAAGTACAAATCCCAAGAAGGCTATGAACTTGCCGGCGTAACCGACAATTGAAAAACTTGATTCACGCTTAGGAGCAGCTTGCTGCGCTTTGATCTCGTCTTTAAAATCCATTGAAGCAGGCTTTATCGCAGTCTTAGAAACAGTTTCTTTCGCCTCAACTTCAGCTTCAATTTTCTTCAAGAAGTCTTCGCCTAAAGATTTTTTATCAATCTGTGGCTTAGTGACGATCGCGGGAGCACGAGTATTAACCGGCTTTGTTACGACAGTCGTACCTACTGGAAGTTTCGTAGTGATCTCAATCTTTCCGTCTTTCATTGTTAAGGCGATATCATCTGCATTGATTTGACCTTGCGGGAAAGTCAAAGTGGTCAAAACTCCGCGAGCTGTATTAGCAGCAGCAAGTCTTACGCCTGCCACTTTTTTCACCGTATTTTTTTCAACCTCTGCTCCAGCGAGTGTCATGGCGAAGCGGCCACCATTTACATCCCATTCTGGAACCTCAGTCGCTGGTGCCGAAAGAGTCACGACAAAACGACCCCGGCCGGCATTTTCAGTCCAGTCCAATGAAGTCACTTTGACCCCGGCATGGGCGACAGCAGTAGCAATTAGGGCGAGAGCGGCTGATAGAATGATTCTCACAACTTCACCTCATTACTTCAGGGATTCAATACGTTCGAGCGGGCTAATAATATCTGTTAAGCGGATCCCGAACTTCTCGTTCACCACCACAACCTCACCTCTTGCAACGAGCTTGCCATTCACCAGCACCTCAAGAGGCTCACCGGCGAGCTTATCAAGCTCTAAAACCGATCCTTGGCCCAGCTGGAGAAGGTCTTTAATGACGACCTTGGCACGGCCAAGCTCCACACTCACTTTGAGTGGGATATCGAGGATGAAATCGAGGTTTTGCACTTTAAGTTTATTAAGTGCATCGTCCCCGGCCTTAATTTGGTCGGCCAGTTGGCCAATCGCTTCGCGGTTAGTTTCGTTCATTTCGCCCCCGTTCAATCGTTAATCCGGCGAGTGACTTGCACTGCGCGGTTACCTTTATATGTTCCAATTAGACATTTCATTTTATTGGCACCTTCAATCTCTAGATCAAGCTCACCGCTGACCTCCTGAGAGAGAGGAATGATGTCGCCGACCTGTAGACTAACTAGATCGCCAATCGACATATCAGTTTCACCTAGCTTCACAATGGCAGTCGCTTCCGCATTTTGTACGTGCTCTTGGAGAGAGCGAGTCCAAAGGGTATCCACCACATCGTTTTCAGACTGGAAGCTAGAAGAGAGTTTTTGCTTAATCGGTTCAATCGTCGAGTACGGAATAACCACCATGATGGTTCCCGACGCACTCTCGAATTCAACTTCAAATGTAGTCGTGATGATTACGTCTGATGGAGGAACCACACCGACGAACTGTGGGTTAATTTCCGTACGAACATACTGAGCATCGATGCGATGAACAGGTGCCCAAGCTTCTTCAAGATCATTGATCGCCATGTCCATCACTCGGCGCATGAACGAGAGTTCAATTGAAGTGAATTCTTTGCCTTCAATTTTGGTGAATGGGCGATCAGTTCCACCAAAGTAAGAATCGATAATGGCGTAAGCAAGTTTTGATTCAAATACGATCAAAGCCGGACCACGAAGTTCATTGAAGCGCATGATACACATGCAACTTGGGATCGGAAGTGTGTTAACGAATTCACCGAACTTCAAAAGGTCGGTTGAAATCAT
>JBIKNE010000195.1:0-4993 GCA_044358855.1 Bacteriovoracaceae bacterium
TTGAGTTGTGTGAAGGATTCCCGCATGTGCCGGCATGGCCGACAATTTCTCTTTATTATTATCCTGCTATTAGCAGGATGCTCTTCACTTGTTCCCACGAAAGCCCCACCAGTAAAAGACAAAAATCTTCACATCGTTTTTCCCAATGATGACTGGGGACTCATTGATGCTCGAACTAGCGATCATGCCTGGTCACACAAAAAACGCGGCGACGTAATCGTACTCAATTCTTTTTGTGGCGAATTCCAATCGCTCCCTCTAGAGTCTCTTGCTCTTAAAACTTTTCAGAGCTATCCAGGCTTCCTACCGCTAGGAAAAAGAACAATTGAATGGTTTGAGCGTGAAGCTTTTGAAATGGAAGCAGAAGCACAGGTTGATGGAGTTAAAGTCCTCATCTATATGCGCAACTATCGACGTAATCACTGTTACTATGACTTTGTTCTGATTACACCTCGTCAACGTGATCCACAAACGTATCAAGCATTCCGCGAACTCTTAAGCGGTGTAAGGTTTAAATGATCACCAAAGCTAAAGACAATTTAGAGTTTATTGGTGAGATGATTGAACTCATCTGGCAAACCACTAAAGCCATCTTTAGTCGCCCTTTCTACTGGCATCGCCTCAACGAACAGATTATAGAGCTTGGTTCTCGTTCACTTTCAATTACACTCGTGATTGGTTTTGTGATGGGTCTTGTGATGACGCTGCAGTTTGGGTACGGACTCGCTAAATTCGGCGGCACACTCTATGTACCAGCCATTGTCTCTCTCTCACTCATCCGTGAAATGGCCCCTATCTTCACCTCTCTCCTAGTCGCAGGTCGTATTGGTTCAGGGATTGCGGCCGAAATTGGCGCCATGAATGTGACTCAACAAATTGATGCCATCCGGGCGTTGGGTACATCACCTATTCGTGTCTTGGTTGTTCCAAGAGTGGTAGCAGGGCTAGTTACTCTGCCACTGCTAGGAATACTTGCCACTTTTATGGGCATCATCGGTGGTATGATCATCGCTCGCACAGAATTTGATATGGCCTTTGGTTTCTATATCAACAAAGTACTCGCTACTATTCGTCTCCATGATGTCTTTAGCTGTTACATCAAGTGTGCTTTCTTTTCTGTCGTCATTACCCTGCTCGCTTGCTGGCGTGGATTTCAAACCAAAGAAGGCACACGTGGCGTGGGTGAAGCCGCCACTTGGGTGGTCGTTCGTTCGTCCATCGTGATTCTGATTTCGGACTTCTTTTTGAGCAAGATATTAATCTTGCTATTTGATTGAGGTCGGACATGCAACAAATCCTTCAAGTCAAAGACCTCAAAAAAAGCTTTGGAAGTAAATCCGTTCATAATGGAGTTAACTTTGAGCTCTATAAAGGCGAGACAGTCGGACTGTTAGGTAACTCCGGAACAGGAAAAAGCGTTCTACTACGTTGTCTCATTGGCCTAGAAACTATGGATGATGGTGAAGTCTGGTTTGAAAAAAAACGCATCGATCTTCTCAACGAAGTGCAGATTCTCAAAATTAGAACGCGTATCTCCTACGCCTTTCAAAGTGGCGCTCTCTTTGATTCCCTCAGTGTTTATGACAATATCGCCTACCCCGTTCGAGAACATTTAAAAATGAATGAGACGGAAGAGTCCCACAGAGTTCATGAAATGCTCCGACTTGTGCGCCTTGATGAATCAGCCCAGCTCTTCCCATCGGATCTTTCAGGGGGAATGCAAAAGCGCGCAGGTCTCGCCCGCGCCATGGTGCTTTCACCCGATATCATTCTGTACGACGAACCCACGGCAGGTCTTGATCCTGACAACGTAGAAAACGTCCTAGAGATCATGCGCACTTTTAAGTCACGAGGCGTGGCGGGAATTTTTGTGACTCACGATATTCCCGCTGCCAAAAAAGTTTGTGATCGCTTACTTATTATCGATCATGGGCAAATTGCCTTCAGCGGATCAATTACAGAATTTGAAAATAGTACCAACCCGTTTGTTAAACGCTTCCATACCACGGACTAAGAGGATTCTATGCGCGCACAAGACAGATCAAATCTCGTTAAAGTCGGCATCTTTGTCACTTCTCTCACGATCGTGTTGGCGATTATGATCACTGCTATCGGGAAAGAGTCCTCAATGTTTAGTCCTAAAGCGACTATCAAAGCGCGAGTAATCAATGCTGAAAATCTCAAGGTTGGATCAACCGTAGAGTTGAGAGGCTTGCGCATAGGCCATGTAGAAGACATAAAAATCGTTGGCTACCAAGAAGTTGAAATCCTTATAAATATCATCGCTGAAAACTTGAAATGGATTCGCAAAGATAGCAAGGTCGCCATCAGCAATGCAGGTCTGGTGGGTGATAAGTATCTAGAGATTCAAGGTGGTACATCTGAAGGCGGAGACTTTAATCCCGAAAAAGATATTCTTCAATCAGAACCAAGTCTCGATTTCAAAGCCATGGCGACCAAAGGTGGCAACATCGCAGACAAGGCCGATCGCGTGTTAGATAAAGTAGAAGTCATGCTCATGGCAATCGATGCGAAGAAACTTGCTGTGACAGTTGATGGATTGGCCAAGACCGCCGACAATCTCGGCAAAGCCACCGGCCCCTTAGTCGCAACGTCAAAAAAACTAGAAAGTGCCTCTGAGCGCTTTGATGCTGTCATGACCCGTGTACAGAAAGGCCCAGGAACAGCTCATTCCCTCGTTTACGATGATGGTCTCTATGAAGATCTGCGCAAACTAATGGGAGGCGCAGAACGCAATTCCATCATCAAATACTTCATTCGCGAATCAATCAAAAAGGCGCCGCCAAAAGAAGACTAGAGCTCATTTGTCCAATAGAAATTTTAAATACCCCAGAGATATAGACATCGATGTAAGTGTCATCGTGAGCATCATCGCTCCAAGCTTAAGCGTGAGTCTCGTTTCAAGATGATTCATTTTTTCATCGATCAATCGCACGTGCTGATCGAAACGATCGCTCCATTTTTGATCGAGTGCTTTAAAATCATCTTTCGTTGCCAAATTTTGAATTGATTTGGTCATAAGATTAACCGTCTCCTCAGCTTGCTTTCGAGTAAAACCCACCATCTCAAGTCTCTTAGTATACTTCAAATCACCGTACATCTGTAGCCTCCTGTTATGCACAGAGGTCTGCAAGTGATTCGCCACTTTGTCATTGTTCTAACTTATCGATTTATTTATTTGCAATTAAGTCGTAATCGAAAAAAAGTATCACGTTAGAAGAAAAAATTACTCTTCACTTCCCTGAACCAACGCTGACGAACCTAGCCACTGAAAGAAGGCAGCGACGGATTCTTGATCATCTGGCGCATATTCTAGCGCCACACCAAGGCCAGATGGTAGCGCCTTCAAAATATTCTCTTCCCATGGTTGAAGTTTTCGGAAATGCAGTCCCGACTCTTTCATCCAGAAAAGAATACGTTCAGAGGTATGCTCATTAATTTCTTCAGCCTGATAAAGCGCCATCACAGGATAAGAAAATTCCTGAATATCTAGCGGCGCAAGATCTAATTTCGTTTCTTCATTCAAAGCCGGCAATGGCATCACTTTGAGTCGCTCATGCGTCCAAGGATGAATCTCCATCGCCCATTCAAAGCGCGCTAGCTCGCGCGTGGCTATATCCTTTACATGGCCCAGCATGAATTGCAGAAACACTTCTCCAAAAAAATCGAGCGAGCGTGGTGAGTGTGGCTTTGATTCCCAGAAACTTGTCCATAAAACTTCCCACTTCTCCCTCATATGGATTTTAGTTTGAGGAAAAGTATCTTCAATGGCATCTCTGATTTTTGATTCATGCTGATAACGGTAATGCTCAAGCGCAATCAGTGCACTGGCACTCTTAGCACCAATTAAATCATTTGTGGGATTCGCACCTTTCATGGAGTGCTTAAATTGTTCAAACCAATTCATGCAGACCTCTGCAACTTAAGCGCCTGATCAAGAATCGGTTTAACCTCATCAAAGTTGGGAATATCCGCATCCCACTCAATCATAAAGGGAATATCATTTCTGCGCTTACAGACTTCAGTCCACAACTGCCAGGTTTTCTCGTGAGGCGGTTTAGAATGTGTATCAATCACAAAATGCTCCCCCTCGCTAAAACCTGCTAAATGCACTTGGGCTACTTTTGCAAGATTAAGATGATCGAGCTCTTGGATGGGATCAATGCCAAAATTGATGGCATTCACGATCATATTATTCACATCGAGAAGAATCTGGCAGTCGGTTCTGCGACAGAGTTCAGCTAGAAAAGCATACTCGGTCATTTCATTTTTGTTTGTTGATATATAAGCAGAAAGATTCTCTAGGATCAAAGGACGTTTAAGCGTGTCCTGCCAGTTAAGAACTTTCTTGGTAATTAATTTGAGATTTTCTTCGGTATAGGGAAACGGCAAAAGGTCATGCCAGTGATGTCCGCCAAGTGAAGACCAGCAAAGGTGGTCCGAAATACGTTCTGGTTGAAATTCATCCGCAAAAATTTTTAGTTCTTGCAGATATTTTTTGTCATGCTCTTCGGGTGCGGCAAGCGAGAGCGAAACACCATGAAATGAGAGTTCATAACTCTCGCGCAACTTACGCAGAGTTTGCCGACGAGTGCCCTTATCCCAGAGATAATTCTCAGTGATAATTTCTAGCCAGCCAATTTCAGCATGGCCTTCAATTAAGGCGTCAAACCATGGGGCCCGGAAACCGAGCCCCATGGTTTTACTAGCCGCAGCCATTAGCGCCGCAACCGTTTTTCTCTTCTTCGCCGCCTTTCTTCTTACCTTCAGCGGTCTTGCAAGCATTCTTGCCGTCTTTTGACTTGCATGAGTGCTTACCATCTTTTTTATCTTTGCCTTGGCAGCCTGCTTTACCTTCTTCTGTTTTCTTTTCATCATGTTCGTGGGCAAAAGCCACTTGGCTACCCAACAACATTCCCGCAACTGCAACCGACATTAACAACTTTGAATTTTTCATATTTTTGCCCCTCCA
>JBIKNE010000367.1:0-3213 GCA_044358855.1 Bacteriovoracaceae bacterium
TATGGGCCTCAAACTTTGAGGCCTCAGAGCGATTAGGAAATTTCTTTTTAAAACACAATTTTACGGGAGTTTGAGAGCGAAAGAACTTCGCCCCACCTTTTATCTCCCCCGCATGTTGCTTAAGTCTTCGCGCCACATCCGTCGAAATACCCGTATAGAGCATCCCCTTGTCTGTCTCAACAATATAAACCCACCAAGACTTCTGAGCTGACAAAGCGACTTTCGGCATACGACAATTCTGACAAATTTTATTCCAGGAGTCTTTATGAGTATTATTCAAGAGTTTAAAAGTTTTGCTATGCGCGGCAATGTGGTTGATATGGCAGTGGGTGTCGTTATTGGTGGCGCATTTGGTAAAATCGTCTCTTCACTTGTTGCTAATATCATCACTCCTGCCATTGGCGTAATGGTTGGTGGAGTAAAGTTTGATCACTTGAAAGTTGTTATTAAAGAATCAACTGATCCAGCAGTTGCGGCCGTCAGCATTGACTACGGTATCTTTTTTCAAACTATTTTTGATTTCATCATCGTCGCCTTCGCCATTTTCTCAGTTGTTAAACTG
This sequence comes from Bacteriovoracaceae bacterium, assembly GCA_044358855.1. Classification (GTDB taxonomy): domain Bacteria; phylum Bdellovibrionota; class Bacteriovoracia; order Bacteriovoracales; family Bacteriovoracaceae; genus UBA6144. The sequence goes on from JBIKNE010000367.1 coordinate 563, forward strand.
ATGAACAAGATGAAGAAGAAAGAAGAAGCCGCGCCCGCCGCTCCAGCAGCACCGGCAGCGGACATCGTTCTATTGACTGAGATTCGTGATTTGTTGAAGAAGTGATTTCTATCTTCTAAAAAACTCTTTAATTGCCGTGAGGGCAGCCGTTCTCACGGTGTCAGTTTCCATCAATATTTCATGAAATGCATTACCGAATTCTAGACGTGTGCATTGAGGGTGGTTATCACAAAACTTAATTTGGCGAGATGGTTTGACGTAAGTATCGATGCCGGCCTGAAACATCAGAACAGGTGTCTGGATTAAAGAAGCTTTTTGATCGATATATTGAGTCGCCTTAAGTGATGTGTACACCCAACGTGAAGTAGCTCCCGCCACAATGATCTCCGGCTGAGCCAGCAGTTGAGCTTTGCTCGCCTCGAAGCGCACCGGTGAGTGGGTCACCTCGTTAGCCTCAAAGGTATCTTCTTCAGCGTTATAGCCGCCGCGTCCCGGAGCGTAGCTGGTGGCCTTGCCAATTTTCACCAGAAGACTTGAATACCAGCGAGCGACTCGTTCAGAGTATGGTTTCGTTTCAATTTCAAGCATCGGCGCACTCAGGACAGCTCGCTTAAAGAAGCTTGGATTTTGTGCCATGTAAAGTGTCCCAATTGTTCCACCCATAGAGTGAGCAATGAGAAAAAACTCATGACCTTTCGCTTGAGGCTTAACCTCTTCATCAATCCATTGCGTGAGATCACGGACGTAGTCATTAAAGTTAAGTACATAACCTTTTTGAGAATTTTTTAATTTGCGATCTGAAAAACCTTGGCTTTGATGATCGATAATAAAAATATTGAAACCCAAATCTTTAAAATCATAAATCAATTCAGCGTATTTAATGGCGGCTTCACTGCGACCAGGAAGGATGATCAGAGTTTTTTTGTTCTCAGGTTTAGTAAATGAATAGAAATTGAGATTCATCCCTTGAGCATTCGTGAAGCTCGCTTGCTTGCCACTTTCCATATGCGGAACAATCGCTGAAGGCCACAAGACTTCAAAATCCGCTTCCGGTACAGCGAAGGCCTGTGCCAGAACAAAGAAGCTCAAAATAAAAATCTTCATAACCAATCTCCTATTGTGGCGGTAGTGGAATCCAATCCACTTCGTGGGGCACTTTCCCCATACTCTGTTCAGTCCAGCGTACTTTTGCGGCATCTATCTTGTCTTGCGTGGATGCTACAAAATTCCACCATATTTGGCGCCCCTCTGCAAAGGGAGTTCCACCAAAGACAAAGAGCGTCGCATCTTTTGTGACCGTAAATTTCACTGGGGTGCCCGGTGCAAATACCACCAGATGGCCCTCTCCTTGAAGCTGATTTTCGATCTCAACCTCGCCGTGTGCAATATATACCGCCCCTTCTTGATCAGTGGGGACAGATAGCTCAGCAGATTCACCAGTTCGCGCCTTTGTCGCAAGATAAAATAAAGGTGAGAAAGTGGGCACGGGTGAACGTGTGTCTCCATAAGAGCCAGCAATGAGACGCCACGGAAGATTTCCAAGTTTGATTAACGGTAAATCTTTTTCTTTAAAATGTTCAAATGAAGGAGCGATTTCTTCAGACTCTTGGGGAAAAGCAATCCACAGCTGAATGCCCTCAAGTTTTTCTGGTGGATGATGACTGTGGTGAGCACGCTCGCTATGAACAATACCATTGCCAGCGGTCATCCAATTGACTTCACCTGGCCGAATCATCAATTCGTTTCCAAGAGAATCACGATGCAAAATTTCACCGCTCAAAAGATAGGTCAATGTTGAAAGGCCGATGTGAGGATGTGAGCGCACCGTCATGGAGAATTTGTCGGTGATCGCCACTGGCCCCATGTGATCCCAGAAAATAAACGGTCCCACCATGCGCTTTTTTGCAAAAGGTAGTGCTCGCCTTACTACCATCCCCTCTCCTAAATCACGGGGACGTGGAGGGATAATCAGACTGACACTCATGCGCGCTCCGTTTCAATGGTAGTGGGTGCATGGAGTAGTTTATGAATCGGACATTTGTTCGCGATTTCTGTGAGCTTCGTTTTTTGCTCTTCTGTGAGGTGCGGATCAAAATGTAAAACACGTCCAATACGCACCTGGGCTCCTTCTTCGAGAACTTTCACTCCCACCTTCGTGAGACCTAGATCCCAGCCCTTGCGAGCGCCATACATCTGCATCGTTTGCAGTGTGCAGCCCACCAGCGCGGCTTCCAAAAGTTCATGTGGATTTGGCCCCTTATCTTCTCCGCCAAGTGCCGGAAGTAGATCAGCACAAAAGACGTGCCTGCTGTCTGAGAAATTTACTTTATAAGGTTTTTCCAGTGTGCCGTTGACCATAGAGACCTCCCATGTTCTTATAGATTTCACTCTATGAAGCCATTTGACCAGCACTATTGGGATCAACAATATTCCGATCTAAAAACGATTGATGGCATTGGTAATGTCAAAGACCACTCGCGCTATTTGGCGGCTTTTTTTAATTTAGAAGGCTTTGAGGTCGAATCACTCATTGATTTTGGTTTTGGTTACGGTCATCTTTTAAAAGAAATGGCACGCGTCTTTAAACCTCGTCGTATCGAAGGCATTGAGCCCTCACCTCCTGCCTTTAAGAAATTTCGCATGAAAGGTGC
>JBIKNE010000196.1:0-4961 GCA_044358855.1 Bacteriovoracaceae bacterium
CCGGCACAGTGGTATCGGGTGTCACCACATTCATCATGACTTTAAAAAGCGATGATTTTCCGTGGCCGTTGAGGCCCAAAACCCCAATTCGATCGCCCTCATGCAGGGTGAAAGTCACATCTCGAAAGATCTGCTTATGGGGATGGGAAAGAGTGAGGTTTTGCAGCGTAAGTAATGTCGACATAGCGGGCATAATACCCACAAGATGAGACTTCGACATCTTCAATCGCTCATGATAACTTGCCGCATATGGAAAATATTTCGTCTGGTGATACTCCGCTACCGTCATGGTCTGAACTTGGTCTCGATCCCCGCCTCCTCACTCTGCTTGAAAAGGCGAATTTCAAAATTCCTAGTCCTGTCCAGGCCCAATCAATTCCTGCTGCTCTGAAAGGCCAGGATGTCTTGGTTTCTTCGCAAACAGGTTCTGGTAAAACGGCGAGCTTTGTACTCCCGGCCCTGCAGCGTTTTATCGGTCGCGATGGAACCTTTATTTTAGCACTTGCTCCCACGCGTGAAATTGCCCAACAAACCGGCGCTGTTTTTGAACAATTTGGTAACGAATTAGGTTTTAGAACCGCCGTTTGTATCGGTGGAGCCAGTATTTCAGTAGAAAAAGAGGCGCTGCAAAAATCACCTCATGTGATTGTCGCTACTCCGGGAAGACTGTGTGACCATTTAGAGCGCGGCCACGTCTGGCTCGAGTTCATTCAATGTCTCATTCTGGATGAAGCCGATCGTATGCTCGATATGGGTTTTACAGAGCAATTAAACAAAATTACTGATCAACTTCCAAAAGAGCGACAAACCATGCTCTTCTCGGCGACTTTTGCTCCGGAAGTCGAACGTTTGGCACGCCGAATTTTAACTAATCCTCTGCAAGTCACTATTGAGAAGGCAGAAGGAACTGCTCCTAAAATTGAGCAAGTTCGCCTCGATGTTCCTGAGCACGCCAAGCTCGGCGCACTTATGCGAGTGATGCGTAATGAGCCGGGCACCATGTTCGTCTTCGCCAATTCAAAAGATAAAGTGTCGCAAATCTGGCGCGCGCTTCATTCAAAACGCATTTATGAAGTGACCTATATTCACTCGGACTGCACACAAGATCACCGTGAAGAAGCCATTCGTGATTTCAAAAGTGGCAAATATCGCGTGCTGATTGCGACAGATGTTGCTGGTCGCGGAATTGATGTGGAAGATGTCGCCCACGTGGTGAACTTTGATCTTCCTAAAGAAGCTGAAGACTACATTCACCGTATTGGACGCACTGGCCGCAAAGGAAAGAGTGGCCGCTCAACGAGTTTTGTTGGTGAGCGTGATCAACGTTTGCTCGCAGCTATTGAAAAATTAGTTGGACCCATCACTGAAGATCGTCCGCGTTTTGATGATAGACCTCGTCGTGATGATCGCCCACGCGATGATCGTCCACGTGAAGATAGACCTCGCCGCGATGATCGTCCTCGTGAAACTCGTCCTCAAGAAGAGAGACCTCGAAACGACAGACCTCGTCGCGATGATCGTCCTCGTCAAGAACGTCCGATTCGTACCGAGAGACATCCTGTTACCATGGAAACCGGTCCAGATGGTAATCCTTGGCGCAACGATGCCGCCCGTGATCGATATATGAGCATTCGTGCCGAACGTGCTGCTCAGAAAAAAGCGCCCGCTCAGGTGGCGCAAGTCGCGCAAGTCCCTGAGAAAAAACGCAGTCTGTGGAATATTTTCAGCTGGTTCAAACGTCTAAGTTAATAAAGCTTGTGACGTTATGAATCAGCGCGTATATTGAGCAAAATATCCCCTAATTTGCGAGGCGCTACCAGCAGGTAGAGTTATTAGGTTCGGATCAACACTCTCGCTTTTATTGTCGTTTTATTAGGAGTCCCATGGACGCTCTGACCTCGTTTGATTCTCTTGAATTACCCCTTCCCGTTAAAAAAGCTCTCGAACACTCACAAATTTCTATCCCCTCTCCGATTCAAGCTGAGGCGATTCCTCATGCCATGCTCGGGAAGGATGTTATCGGTCTCGCGCAAACCGGCACTGGTAAAACTCTCGCTTTCTGTCTCCCACTAGTGACCTTGATGGATCGCAATGGTGACCAAGACGATTGCGCACTTATTCTAGCTCCTACTCGCGAAATCGCGATTCAAGTCACTGAAGTTATCAAGCATCTCACCCTTAAAATGACCGGCCGCTGGCATCCAGTCCTAGTTATCGGTGGCGTCGGCATGCAGCCGCAGATTGATGGCCTTAAGAAAAAACCACGCTTCATCGTGGCGACTCCAGGGCGCCTCGTTGATCATATGCGTGAACGTCACACTGAACTTGAAAACGTAAAGTTCTTAGTCCTAGATGAAGCCGACCGTATGCTCGATATGGGCTTTGCTCCGCAACTTAATGAAGTCTTGCGTGGTCTTCCCCGCGAGCGTCAGACCATGTTGTTCTCGGCAACATTCCCAAAAGAAATCGAAGAGATTAGTCAGAAGTATTTGATCAGTCCGGTGCGAGTAGAAGTTGGCCCTGGCCACTCGGTTCCGATCGAAAGCATTAAGCAAGAAACACGTGAGCTCGAAGAAGAACAAAAATTTGATACGCTTCTTGATATTATCGCTAAAACTGAAGGCACCATGATTGTCTTCACGCGCACAAAGTATCGCACTGAAAAATTGGCGCGCAATCTTGAGAAAAACAGTATCTCAGCTGGCCGCCTTCATGGTGATCGCTCACAAGCACAACGGCAAAACACTTTGCGCGCCTTTAAAGATGGCGAAATTCGTATTCTCGTGGCGACTGATATTGCTGCTCGTGGAATTGATGTCCCAGAAGTTGGCCACGTTATCAATTACGATATTCCCCACGTTCCTGAAGAATATATTCACCGTATCGGCCGTACTGGTCGCGCGGGCGCTACTGGAATCTCAATTTCTTTCATTACTCCAGAAGTGCGTGAAGAGTGGCGTGCCATTTTAAAATTGATTGATCCTGAGCTCTACGCCAAAACACCAAAAGTCGCCAATGCTGTTCGTGAGCCAAAACCAGGTCAGCGGACGCGCCAAGACGGTGGCCGTGACCAAGGTCATAATCCTCGTCATGATCGCAGTGCTCGTGGTCCTCGCCGTGATGACCGCGGACCACGTCGTGATGACAGAGGTCCTCGTCGTGATGATCGCCGTCCACCACCAGAGCGTCGTCCCTATCGTGACGAGCGTCCACAAGGAGACGCCCAACCACGTTTTGATTCCGCTCCTCAACAAGGCCATCAGTCGGAGGAAGTTGATCAAGACTCTTTTGCTCAGCCCTCTCTAGAAGAACAAATGTCACGCATCGATCAGGCCCAACGCCGTGATCGTGGAGCACGCGGTCCTCATCGTGGACCACCTCAACGTGGTGGACCTCGTAATAGCAGTGGTGGCGGACGCCATGGTGGCCAAGGCCCAAATCGTGGAGGCCCGCATCGCCGCCCTGATAACCGCGGCCCCAATTCAGCTCGCCCAACTCAGCCCCGTCCTCCTCGCGAGGACATGGATGACAACATCGGCAACCGCGAAGGTGCAGGTGGTGAGGACAAAAAGAAAGAAGGCTGGAACTTGATGGGTTGGTTTAAAAAGTAATATATGAAAAACGTCGAACTCAAACCAGGCCTGGAACATATCGATTTGTGTGATCTGATGAAGATTGCCGACATGACCGACAGCGGAGGTGCCGCCAAGCACCTCATCGCTGAGGGGCTCGTTAAGGTTGATGGAAACGTCGAAACTCGCAAACGTTGCAAAATCCGCAAAGGCCAGGTAGTGGAATTCAAAGGCCAAAAAGTCACGCTGGTTTAAATTCTTACTCCATCCCACTGAAATCCGGCACCTTTTCACAGGCGTGAAATCATCCGTTCATTTGCGCCTGTAACACTTTCCCTCAAAGCCCACAAAAAATTTCTAGCTGCTAAAAAGCCGGCATGACACGAACCCACTCCGCCCTCTTGTCTCTTCTGCTTGTTTCTTTGTTTTATTCTTTTGCGGCGGCCGGATTCGAACTGAAGGGAGAAATTTCTCGCCTTCAGTCCAAATTCGGTCGCTCCCGCCCTTACCCTATTTTGATTATGGATAAAGAAGAGTTGCAGTGGCGCTTTGCTCAGGCGGATGCTTTAAGTGATCAGGACGATGATGATGTTCGTGAAGCTCGTCGAGTAAAGATCATTCAGACTTATGTAAAAGAAGTGATTGGCGTCGAGCTGACTGAAATCGAGGCCATGCAATACGATACCTACGCCACAATTCTTAAAGACGGCGCCTTTGCCCTGCCACTTTTTAAATCGATGTATCCGGCTGTTTATAAAATGTGTGCCGTCATGCCGGCCTCACCTCACTCCAATCGCCGTCTGGAATATGATCGTTTACTGATGTTTAAAAATCAGGATGCACATCTTGGACAACATTTTGATTATTTAAAAACGACTCTCTCTTACGAGGTGCTAGCACGTTTTTCTCTTTATCATGAACTGGCCCACTGCTTAGATGACACCTTTATGCCTAAGACTTATGACTATGAAGATCCACATTCAGTGCATTTATCAGAATCCTTCGCCGAAACGGTCGCTCTGCTGATGATGGAGGCGGAAGGTTTTAAAGATATCGCTCATCCTCGAGCAGAGCTTCGTTCAATTTACTCTCATCGTATCGGGATGAACTTCGCGCAAAACCCTCAGGGTGGTTTAGGGAATCCCTCTTATATAGCCTCAGGTGCTATTTATAATTTGGCGGATGTATTGCTCAACACTCCAAGCTTAAATCCGGGCGATGATATTTATGTGGTTGCTCGTGATGTCGTTCATCAATTTGCTACCCCATCACGAGCTTTGACAGCGATTACACGTTGGTTGGAAGATGCTGTCTCCGCCGAAACCCAATATCGTGAATGGTCGATGAGTGCCCCAGATCTTTTTTTGGAGTCTTATGAGCGCTTGATGC
>JBIKNE010000197.1:0-4956 GCA_044358855.1 Bacteriovoracaceae bacterium
TTCTATTCCGCGTGTAGGGATCAATCGCTTTCGTATTCCATTAAGCTTTAAACATCGCGATGGCTCAATCATGAATCATGATTGCGAGGCGAGCATGTATGTGAATTGTCCGGCAGGAAAAACCGGTATCAATATGAGTCGCCTATGCTCTATTTTGCAAAACGAAGGTGCCAATCTCGCTGTTAATCAGAAATTTTTCCGCAATGTCCTCTCACGCTACCGCACTGATCTTCGCGATTATGATCATGAAGAAAAACTCGACGAAGCCTATTTGCGACTGCAGTTCAGCTACCCGGTTAAACAGCTCTCGCTAAAGAGTCATAATTGGGGTTGGCAGTACTACCGCACCATCATTGAAGCGCGTGAAACCAAGACAAAAGGTTTCGAATCCTTCATCACACTCGAGTATGAGTACTCATCAACTTGCCCTTGCTCACTCTCCATGGCCAAGCAGTATGAGGCTGACTACGCAGCCGGATTGACTGAAGAAGGTAACGGAATTGGAGTTGCTCATGGTCAGCGCTCGCGTGCGACCGCCAAGGTGCGCTTGGCCGCTAATGCGAACTTTGGCATTGAAGATCTCATTGAGTTAATGCGCTTAGCGATTCCAACAGAGACACAAAGCCTGGTTAAGCGAATCGATGAACAAGCTTTCGCAATTCTAAATGGTGCTAATCCGATGTTCGTTGAGCATGCTTCTAAGCGTTTATTCAAAGTGCTTAATAATGACGATCGTCTTGCTGATTGGATCGTGTCACTTGAGCATTTTGAGTCTTTGCACTCTCACAATGCTTGTGCGGTCTTATTTAAGGGGATTGAAAACGGTCTAACAGAAAGTCCGGTTTTTTAAACCGGACTTCCCTCTATTTTTGTTTTTCCGTAATGAGTGAAATGTTATCAAGCTTGTGCTCACGCAAAAGATCGAGAACTTTCACTAGGCGTTCATAACGAACACCACCATCTACGCGCAAATTAACCAGCGTTTTGGCTTCGGTTTTTTTAAACCAAGTAGGCAGCTCTTCCATAGATGCTTCTTTACCGTTGATGGCAACTGCTGTGTCGGAGAGCTCGATAGTCAAATTATCCATCTTCTTTTGATCGCCCTGGCCTTGGGTGGCCTGTGGGAGTTTCAAGAGAAGTGCTAATTCATCTTTTCTGAACACCGAAGTGACCAAGAAGAAGATCAACAGCAAAAACACCATATCAATTAGCGGGGTAAGATCTGGAGCGAGAGGCTCGCGACGATTACGACGTGACATGGATTACTTCCCGGCCAAACGTGGAAGAATCAATTTCTCAAGGCGAATCTCAAGGCTATCTAGTTTGCCTGTTAAAAAGTTATGAGCAATGTAATGAGGAATGGCGACAATCAATCCTGCAATTGTCGTGATGAGGGCCAGTGAAATTCCTGAAGCGAAGTCACCTGGATTATCGAGACCTTTGGCAGCAATCACTTGGAATGCCTCAAAAATACCTACAACCGTCCCCAATAGACCTAACAAAGGTGCAATGGTGGCAATGACTCGAATAACAGTCATCCCGTATTCAAGTTCAGATACTTTTGCTGTGATAAAATCTTTCGCCAATGAGAAGACATCAGCACCTTTGACCTGACCCTTAATATCTTCTGCTAATGCTTGTGCACGGCTGTCGATATTACCTGCAAAGTCGCGCAGAACCCAAAAGCGCCAGAGAACGAGCGAGAGTCCAACCACATTCATAACAACCAGAATCCAAGTGATCGCCCCACCTTGGTTCACATAATCAATCAAACGCATGGAAAATCCTTTTTCAGTTTTACTTATAAAGTGAGTAACGTATCGGGATCTTGACCTCGATCGGATTTCCTCCTAGCTCAGAAGGAATCGGTCGAAAGTGACCTAGGGTATTCACCGCAACCAGCGCTGCTTCATTGAGGCGCTGAAAGGGACAAGGCCTAGAGATCCGTGAATCAATAATATGACCGTCAGCTGTGAGTGTAAATGAGACTTCTACTACGCCGGTCTGACCTAAGCGTGAAGCTTGCACAGGATAAACTTTGTTGCGCTCAATCATAGCGCGCAGCTCGGCGAGATACATTTGCTTCAAATCCATCGCTGCCATCTGTGACAAAGGAGACGCGGCAGTTTCTTGAACAGCAGCGCGCTCTGGGGCCGATTCCGTGACGGGCAGTGTTTGCGTTACCGTTTTTTTAGGTTTCGGTGAAACATAGCTCTTAGCCACTTGAGCTTCCGACATTGTCAGCACCAAAGCACCGGCAGCTTGGCCTGTCGCCCAATTATCTTGCATATGCTGCCAAGACAAAAATACCCCATGAACCAGACAAAGAACTGTCATGATGGCCACAAGAGAACGGTGACTGGTGGGTGTGAAAGGCATGAGTGTTTTATATATCAAACAAGTGTTATCGTCCACCGCCTCTGCAAAAAAGAGAGACTTGACTCCTCGGGGCACAAAAGGCATCGTGTCTGAAAAAATTTTAATAAAAACAGATGGTTAAATATGCAAGCCGTTCTCGAAATCAAGGCCATTCTCGATCAATTTTGGCATCTAAAGTTGTTTACTGTGCAGGATGTGCAACTCACATTAGGAAATGTGCTCCTCGCTGGCACTTTGCTCCTCTTAACTAATCGCCTAGCACGCATTCTTTCAAAATTGATTCTGAAAAAAGTTGTTGAGCCCTTTAATCCAGACTCCCAAGCGCTCAACACTTATCGCCGCATGATCTACACGGCGAACTTTGTTTTATTCTTTGTTATATCCCTCAGTATTGCGGGCATACCTCTCACGGTCTTTACCGTGGTTGGTGGCGCGCTTGCGATTGGTATTGGTTTTGGATCACAAAATATTGTTAACAATTTCATCTCTGGCCTGATTCTTATGGCCGAGCGACCGCTGAAGGTCGGTGATGTCGTCGAGGTCGATAGCATCACTGGGACAGTACTAGAGATTGGCACCCGCGCCACGCGCATACGTACCTTAGAAAATAAAATTTGGATCGTGCCCAACAGTATGTTCTTAGAAAAAGCCGTTTTAAATTGGAGTAACCATACCGCCATCATACGAGCCGAAGTTGATGTCGGTGTCGCTTATGGTTCCGATTTAGAAAGAGTGCGTACTTTGGCCCTCAAAGTGTTGCAGGATATGCCCTTTATCGAAAAATCTCCTCAGGCCCGCGTGATCTTTAACGACTTCGGTGACAACTCTCTGATGTTCAAACTGTTGTTTTGGGCTGATCTAGAAAAGGTCGACTCCTTAATGCAGTGTCGTAGTGACATCCGTTTTGCACTCGAGAAGGTCTATCGTGAAGCTGGTATCGAAATCAGCTACCCACAGCGTGATCTACACCTGCGCTCATCCACGCCTCTTGAGGTGCGGATTCAACACTGAACCATGCCACCAGTTCATGGCGCTAGTCACAACAGCGACTAAACCCTGGCCGGGAAAAACGGTATCACCCACTTGTGACAAGTTCGGATTTTTAAAATGAGAAGGCCAGAGCCAAAAAGGATGACTCTTTTTATGCGGTCTTCCTCCCACTCTTCCCTGCGAGCGACGAGTGTAGTGAAAGAAAGTTTTAGGTGTTCCTGCCGTTAAAAACTTCACTTCTTTAATTTGGGGAAATCTTTTTAATACATCCTGCCAGATCATCTCCATCCGTGCTTTTTTCTTCACTTGATATTCATCCTGAGAAAGCTCCCACCAGTCTTCCACAATGGTGTGCTGAGAAAGTGTCAGCGTTTGCCATCCCGCTGGAGAGCGCAGGCGATCTTCTGGATGAGAGAGCGAGACAAAATAATCATCAATACCTTCATCAGGCATCACCAAATGATAGCTCTCACGAATAGGTTGATCATCCGTTCGTATAGCAGCATAGAGAGTGAACGCTCCCCAACCGACTTCGGGCGAGGTCGACTCAACTCCGAGTAAAGCATCGAGTGACCATGAGGTTAAATTGGCGACCACATGCTTAAAACTCTCCGTGCTGCTCGCAAGAGTTAACTGGCAGCTATCCGAAAGTTGAAGTGCACTGATCTCGCTTTGAGGACGAAAATCTCCGCCAAGCTTTTGAAAGTGGTTGAGCCATCCAGAAAATAACCCCTCCATCCCACCTTGTGGCAAATAAGTTTCTGCTGGATATGTGAGGGCCAATGATCCAATCAGCGCTGGCACCTCATCAGCACGGTTTTGCGCCGAGATCATGCAAAGAGCATTCAGCCAGCGCTCAAACTTCTGACTGCTCCCTTGCCGCATCCGACGAAAAGTCGTCAAATCCATCGCAATAGTCGGCAAAAGCGCTGTGCCTTTAAGCCATTGAGGCAGCTCTTTTAAATCGCTCAGTCTTGCTGGTGGAAAATGATGAAGATGAGGAAGTAACCGCCAGGCCCTCTTTTGTAACTCTTCGATGTCATCCCAGAATTTTCGGTGGGCAATGTCGGGGAATACACGCTGCAACTCATTTAACCAAAACTCACGATCTCGACGGTAAGAAAAAACTTCGGAGCCTAAATGAAATGTAATACCTGGATCGGCCGCCCATACATTCAGTGGTGAACCGGTGATTTCAGCAAAGCGTGTCAGCGGACGATCTACATCGATGCCACTCAAGGTGGTGGCACCCACATCAAAACTAAAAGCTCCGCGACGAAACCAGCCCGCTGATCCGCCGGGAGTGCGATGGGACTCAAAAAGAGTTGTATCTACGCCATGTGATTGGGCCAGCAGTGCGCAGGACACACCACCACCACCGGCACCAATCACGGCGAGGTTTTTCACTTGAGTGCTTGCTCCAGAGCTTTAACGATACTCTCTGATTTTGGAGTAGTCATAGAGGTCCAGCGATCGATGATTTGACCGTCCTTACCCACCATGAATTTCACAAAGTTCCAGCCAATATCACCGGAGGTTTTTTTATTGCTAGTTAAGAAGGTATAAAGTGGGCGGCGCTCTTTGCCA
>JBIKNE010000198.1:0-4946 GCA_044358855.1 Bacteriovoracaceae bacterium
AGATTCCAGCGCGCGGCACTCTTCTCGATCAAAGAAGCGCAGAGAGGTCAGCACGTAGAACTTTCCGCGAACTAGAAAACAAAGAGCGAGGTTGTTTGAGAGCGCAACCAGCTCTTTATTACTGGCGAGATCATACTTGTGCGCCCCATGAGGAAACGCCGCCAAAAAAGCCATAACACGTTTGAGTTCAGCACCCGTCACTCCAACTTCTTGAGGACCAGCTTCTTCTAAACCAAAATGAAACTGACGATCATTCTTTGGGGCAAAGCTCAACCAACGGGCCTGAATAGTGCTGAGCACTTTTTGGAATACTTCTCGTTGCGATTCATCAATCGAAACCAACGCCCATGCGTCGCGCGGAATAATATTATGAGCTTTACCACCGCGAATTTCATGTACCATTAACTGATCAGCAGACATCTCGTTGAGAATTTCCGCCAAACATTTAATCGCGTTGCCTCTTTGTTCGTGAATATCGACACCTGAGTGCCCACCTAGAAAGCCACCGACTGTCAGTTTAAAAAACTGCGGATTTTTCCAAGGAGTTTTGACTTGAGAGAGCTCACCTTCTAGATCGTAATCAATGCCACCGGCACAGCCGATGTAGAAGCTTCCCCACTCTTCGGTGTCGAGATTGAGCATGCGTTTACCTTGGAAGAAACTGGCATCTACTCCCCAAGCACCTTTAAGTCCTGTCTCTTCATCAATGGTGAAAAGCAGTTCGAGGGGTGGATGTGTAATGCCTTTGGCTTCCATCAAAGCGAGTGCCGCCGAGCAACCAATGCCATTGTCGGCACCGAGAGTTGTGCCTTCCGCTTTTAACCAATCCCCTTCGCGCATGGTGGTGATGGGAGCAGTGTGAAAATCAATTTTTTTCTCTGGTACAGCATCAGTCACCATATCCATATGGTTTTGAATGATGACGGGCGCAGATTTTTCTTTGCCAGGAGTGGCCGGCACATAAACCACCACGTTGCCCACTTCATCAGTACGCGTTTTTAGATTTAAACTAGCTGCACGAGCGAGAATAAACTCACGCACTTTATCTTCGTGCTTAGAAGGACGCGGCAGTTGATTGAACTGATGAAAGTAGCTCCACAAGAGCTGTGGTTCGGTGGGAAAATGCGCAGGAATTTGCATAATAGACTCCAGTTAACCTTTGGAATTTACATCAACTACCATCGACAATGCGGGCACGTCACCTAGATATATTGACAACTTGCGTCGATATCATTTATAAGCCCAGAATCTTGTCCTTTATGGAGGTTTTATGCGCTCACTTTTGCGTTTAGCAATTCTAGTTACTTTGGCCCACTCAGCCTCGGCATTTGCTTGGGGATTTTTCCCGGTAAATCCATTAGTACAAATTCGCCCCGAAGTTGTGAGTGCCCAAGTTTATAACCCTTACTACGAACCTATCCTCTGCGAAGGTTTTGCTTTTGGACAAACCGTGCGTGGCCAAGTATTTCAGGCACGTGTCGCCGATATTATTTTGCCAGGACAACATCGCTTTGCTGTCGTTCACACCAATGCATTCGTGAATCCATTTGGTCACGGCTGGGCACAAGTGATGTGCCGTTTTTTACGCTAAATGAGAATGAAAAAAGAAAGGGCCCCAAATGGGGCCCTTTTTAGTTGAGACCTTTATCGAGTACTAAATCTTTCTCGCTTCCACGATAGAAATACACAAATTGATAACCAGCAGCGGCTAACACATCAGCGGCTTGAACCGGGGCTTCATCTTCACGATTCAAAGCATAAACAATGACGTTTTGTGATTTGGCAGGATATTTTGCTGAAAACTTAGATACAAAATCTGATCCGAAAGGAATGTGCTGAGTGCCTTCAAACGCCACAGCAACTTGCGCTTGCACATCCACCATCGCGAAATTGAGTTTATCGTTGAGACGTTGCTTGAAAACTTCGCGGGGAATTTCATATTTCATAAAAGCTCTCCTCAGAGGACATGGCCAAGACTTAACGGTCAGCTTATATTACCGACATGATGATGAAATGTCGCCTTGGAATGCTTTTTTTGTGCTTTGCTGCAATGCTCGGCACGAGTTGTACAACACCTTCTCGTCCTTCGAAGTCAGACTGGGAATCGGAAGTGCAAAAAGTTCTGGCCCGTGACCAAGGTCGCTTCCAACTTTGTGGCAAACATCTCAAGCGCGACGGTCTTAAGCAAATTGAAGTGAATATGACCTTCCGTCTTAATCCATCAGGTGCCTTAGAAACTTTATGGCTGGATGAAAGTGGTGCCTGGGATTCTCGTTTCTACGACTGCCTCTTTAATGTGGTAGATGGCATGAGTTTTCCCGCCTTCCAAGATGAATCAACTCTTGAAGTCCAACAAGTATTGCTCTTTAGAGCACGGAGCTAGTGATGGAGAGCAAACTCAATTGGGATGAATACTTCATGCTCCAAGCTGTCGTGGCGAGCTTTAAAAGCAAAGACCCTAGCACTAAGGTTGGTTGTGTTTTCGTCGATAGTAAAAATCACCAAGTCAGTATGGGTTATAACGGTCAAGTCGCTGGCATTGATGAAACACAGATTTCTTGGAACAAATCTAAGGAACTTCCACTTGATCAACAAAAATACGCCTATGTTGTGCATTCAGAAGCGAATGCTATTTTGCACGCCAAAGGCAATTTGGAAGGAACTCGTCTCTACGTCACACTTTTTCCGTGTAACGAGTGTGCCAAGCTGATCGCCACTGTCCGCATCAAAGAAGTTATTTATCTTTCAGATAAATACAACGGTACTATTGAAAATCAAGTTTCTAAAAAAATTCTAGCAATGAGTGGAATTACCACACGCCAACTCACGCTCCGCTCATCACTGATGGATGAGCTCGGAGTGCATTTGAAGAAAACATTGAGTGACGTTTAGCTTATTTCTCTTCGCGCGCTTTAATCCAAGCAGTGACTGAAAGCTTCAACGCCTGATCGACTGGCATATCAACTTTTTGCACTTGATCGCGCGGCACCAGCAGAGTCATCCCACCCAACATGTATCCAAACGGAACATAGACACTGATGAGATCGGGACGATTAAGCTCATCTAGTTTCTCACGAGTCACCATGCCGAGAACTTGTACACCGGCATAGGGCACCAAAACTACGCGTTGATTGCCGGCAGTCTCTTGACCGCGGCCTGGAATGAGCGCCATCAAATCTTTTAAAGGATTATAGATCGCCTTAATGAGGGGGAACTTTTCCATCTGTCCGGTAAACCAGCGGAAGATCGGCCCTGTCACATAACTATGCGCCATTAAACCGACTAAAAAGATCACCAAGATGGTGAGAATAATACCTGTGCCTGGAAAATAAAATTCTTGGCCGACGGCCCACAAGATAATCGAACCAAATAAGCTCTCGACCTTAACACTTATCCAAAATAATAAGTAGAAAGTCAGCGAGATAGGCAAAATGAGGATCAGACCTTTGAAAAAAATCTGATTGAGCTTTTTGATCACAATTGTTCCTTAACTGATAAGCATTGAGAGATAATTCAAAATACCATGGAACCTACGAACCACCAACTTGTCCGCGCCAGTTTAAGAGATGCTGCCTTCACTAATATGACAGTGGGCATGGCAGAAAGCTACTTTGTTGCATTTATGCTGATGCTCGGACTTTCAGAAGTTGCGGCGGGTGCAGGAAAAATTATTCCCATGTTTATTGGTGTTTGTTTTCAGATGCTGGCGATACGTGGACCATTTCGACGCATGGGACTGAAAAAACGTGTGGTCGGCTTTGTTATTATTCAAGCACTCACCTTTCCACTTTTAGCAGCAATGGGTTTCTGGAAAATAGAATCCACTTATTTAGTTATCTTTCTTTTGGGGCTTTATTGGGCAGCAGGGCTCTCATCACAACCACCTTGGCATCGCTTGATTGGTGAAACGATTCCTGCACGCTTTCGCCTCAAGTTCTTCGCTCTTCGAAATGCCTGGGCGCAAGTCGCAGTCATCGCCGGTCTTCTCCTGGCCGGTTGGTTGATGGAGCAACAACCGGAAGCGGATAGATTGTGGGTGTTTGGAGCTATTTTTCTGTTATGCTCAATTCTTAAATTTCTTTCTGCTCGCGAGCTGGCCCATCATCGTGATGTAGCGATCGTTGCCACCGGTGAGGAGCGTGTACGCCTGCGTGACTTTTTAAAGCGCCTTAAAGGCACTCCACAAGGCCAGCTCGTGGTCTTTTTGTTTCTTTGGTACTTCGTCGTACAATTAAGTGGCCCTTATTTTGATCCCTACATGCTTAGAAAGCTTAATTGGGGACCCATTCCTTACACCATCGTGATTGCCACTTCATTTTTGGGTCGAATTCTCGCTTTTCGAGTTCTCAGAAATCGCGCCAAGCCTCAGCAAGTTCCCGCTATTCTCTTTTTTAGCTGCCTCGCCATCAGCCTGACCCCTTTATGGTGGTCCATTTCGACTTTTTATCCCTGGTTGGTCTTTATTGAGTTTGTATCCGGCTGCGCTTGGGCCGGCTTCGAGCTCGCCACCATTATGCTGTACTTTGATCGCATCAAGGATCATGAACGCACCTCTCTGATGACTTATATTTCTTTTTTCAACACGCTCGGCATGAGCCTCGGTGTGCTGCTGGGCGGACAGTTATTACAAAGTGAATGGTTCACGAACAACTATTTGGGATTATTTATCACGTCTTCTGTACTCAGGTTTTTATGTCTCCTCGCACTCCCTGCCGCCTCAAAGAATATTTCCTGGGCGCCCTTTATGAGTGCCACTCGCTCTTATCTAGTGAGTGTGCCGCTAAATGCATTGGTACGTATGAGTGAGATTAAAAAGAAGAAGTAGAAAAAAAAGGCAAAAAAAAAGGGCCCCGAAGGACCCTTTAACTAAAGGAGCGAACTAACGCTTCTTAGCAGCCTTTTTCTTAGTTGCTTTCTTTGCAACTTTTTTAGTGGCTTTTTTCTTA
>JBIKNE010000199.1:0-4944 GCA_044358855.1 Bacteriovoracaceae bacterium
TAGAGGCATTATCAACAGTTCAAACGGTAGCGATTGTTGTACAGAAGGAAGATTTTCTTCGGCCGGACGTAGGGGCACCAAGCGATTGGAAGACCTCATTGCGCATCGCTTATTCGATGCTTAAGAACAACACTGAGAGATATAATTGGCCTGGATTAATGGGGTCTTTGTCAGTAGGCGGCGACCCAACTGTTAATGCTGTCAGTTGTGTAGGAAATCACAATAGAGATAAGGTACCGGCGTTTCCAAGAATGCATAATAAATTTCTAGTTTTTGGAGAAAGTTTAAACAAGCTTACTGCCGTATGGACGGGATCATTCAATCTGACAAAAAACGCAAGTTTAAGTCTAGAGAACTCTCTTCTAATTAATAACAGTCACGTCGCGGAAGCATTTTATAATGAATTTTGTCAGATATACGCACTGTCTGAGTCACTTGATTGGACTACTGATTGGAGTGAGCCCGAGCTTAGAATTGGAACATAAGAAATATATGTAAGACAGTTTCTTTGTATACGTTCTCTTGTCTGACTAGGTGAAATTTCAGAATACCGTAAGGGCTTACAATAAGGTGATATTAAAAATTAACGACAGTATCAGTATTTGGCAGGAGCTTAATCCCATTGATCTATCAATGGACAAACATGCATTAAACCTATCTTACTCAAGACAGAATTTAGCCCTAATGGGTTTTAATAAGCAACGAATTGCAATTCTGGGCCGTTGGTTTGATGTCATTTCTCCAAGTGAACTGGTCCGTAAGCGTAATAAGCATGATGGATACTATAGAGTTATTTATATTCAAATAAACTTTGAAAGTGGTGAATACTACATCGGCAAAGCTAATCGACCCAAGTGGTCTGAGATAAAACGCTATCAAGGTTCTGGGCTAAAGTTTAAAAACAAATTCAAAAAAAGTCAGAATGAATTTACTCGTTACTTTATCGCTATTTGTGAAACAGCAGAAGAAACAGAACAGCTTGAAGCATCTATAGTAACGAGTGTTCTTTTGTTGGATGAGAAATGCCTTAATCTTGTCGCTGGTGGTGGGGGAACAAGTAATCATCCTACGATTGCGGAAACAAGCGAAAAGAAACGTGAATATATGAAGAAGCATCCAGAGCAATTTAGGTCTATGCTTAAAGCCGCTCAGCAAGCTTTTCATTCGGGTGATACACCAGCGCTACGTGCTCGCAGTAAAAGAATTAAAGAGGTTATGAGTTCAGAGAAGTATAGTGAAATGACTCGTGAGAGATTGAAGGAGTGGAAAGATAAAAATCCTAAAGAATATGCTGAAGCACGAAAGAAAAATCGTGAAAAGATTAAGACATCAGAAGTTCAAGCCAAACGAAGAGCAAGCCTTAAGAAATGGGCAGAAGAGCATCCTGATGAAAATAAAGTTTGGCAGGAAAAGTTAGTAAAGTCGAGGACAAGCCCAAAAGCGAATAAAAAGCGTATAGCCTCATTAAAAGAATGGAATGAAAAAAATCCTCTTTTCGCTCATGCAAATGCAAAAAAAAGAGCGAAAGCAGCCGCAGACAAAAGAAGTAAGGCTGTTTCTATGATTGATTTGGAATCTGGCAAAGTTTTAAAAGAGTTTGCCAGCCTCCATGAGGCCGCAAGGTGGCTAGTTGAGGCAGGAATTGCTAAAAATATAAACTGTGTCTCTTCAATAAGTAGCGTCTGTCTTCGGAAGCCGTGCACTACGGGATACGGATACCGAAAAAAAGCTTATGGATATGATTGGCGCTTCTCGGATGACTTATGAAGCGAGGACCTTTTTACTTTCTAGTTGGTAACACCATAGCCTTTGGCCACTCACTAGCCTGAGAATCCTTAATAAGCTGAATCTGAGCCTTCTTAACCTGAAGCAATATCCAGGGTAGCTTCCCAGTACCTATGGCCAGAAAAGCCAATGTGACTGAAATGGAGATGAGTTTACTCACTGCGGGCTCCTTTTTTCTTCCCTGATAGGTGATGACCATACAGGTACTTTTTAATGGTTGTAGGATGAACCCCGTAATGTTCTGCCATTTTAGGGATCGTCCAGCCCCGCGTGGATCGAAGAGTTGCGAGCTTCTTCTGATCGAGATCAAATCTAGCCTGTTTCCATTGAACCAAATGCGATATCTTTACTACAACGGGGTGTTCAACCACTTTAGGCTGACCTCCACCAAATATCGCAAGCGAACCACCGTCCACTGGTGGTTCGCAAAGCCCCAAAATCATTAAATATTTTTTTGGTTCGTCTGATGTTACATCACCAGTTTGGTGGTGAGAATTGAACCTTATCACTCAAATTGCTTTGAAGTACTGTTCATAAACATTGAGGAACAAAGTATTTGAGCGACGAACAATTGTTTTATCCTCAACCTGAATTTTCTGAACTCTGTCGAGTCTAAAGACTCGCACATCGTTTCTGAGGTAATCCCAGCCAAGCAAATACCAAACTGGCCAGTTTAAAAGTAAATAGTTTGGATCAACTTGTCTTTGAGTGTGATTGCTCTTCTCATCCATGTAATCAATTTTGACTCGCTTTGGTTCGAAGAAGCCGGCAACCGTCTTTTCCCTATAAACTAAGGAGCTAAGAACTTCATTAGAAGCAAGTTGAAAATTGACATGTTTTAAAAGCAATACAAAACACACTACAATGGACTTGAATTGCTACACCATTTATTTCTCAGTAAGTATTGAGTTGAAGTTGTGATGAATAATGAGTCTGAGGACGTTTTTGAAGTTGTTGTTGTCGCCAAGGATGTATTCAGTCTTTCCGTCGATGTATAGTGTGGAATGTCCATGAAGAGAACTCCAGAATGAAAATGCCTGCTCCCTTGCATTTCCAGATTTTACAACTTTTAAGTCCTGACAGACCTGAAGAATCTCAACTAATAAATCAAAGCACTCTGCTGCAAGGTTAGTAAATTCGCAGAGACTCAGAACCTCATCCTCAAACTGTGACCCGAACATCAATCGCAGCGTTTTTTTATTTTCTACAGCGAATTCGAGGTATGTTTTTTGCAGTGCCTCGAGGCATTTTTTGGGATTTACTCGAATATGTTCTTTGCATTCCCTCATCCGACAGGTGAGGTCTTGAAAACCATACTCAGCTACCACGGCAAGTAGATGTTCTTTACTTTTGAAGTGCTTGTATGCGGCACCATGAGTGACGTCCAAGCGTGACGTAAGATCCCTTATGCTTAAAAGCTCAACTCCGTTTACCTCGATGACATCGTGGGCAAGGCGAGTGAGTCTAATCTTTAAGGATTCTTTCTTTAAGTTTTTACGATTTGTTCCCATGTGTAAGACTAACCGGTAGAAATTACAGCGGCAAGGCTTTTTGTGTCACGTGGTTACTCCTGGGTATCCGGTGGTTATTTTTAAGTAGACAGTGGTTACTTATTGTGCTACGATTTAATAGATTAATTTTTAAATTGCTAAATATCAGGGGGGGCATATATGCAAAGAGGTTTACTATTTCTTTTTATTGCAGTGTTTTTTATGAATAACGCGATTGCAAATGAGGTGCAAATGATAAAGACGAAGCTAGGCAGGGTTGCTGCTTATGTGGAAGGAAGAGATTCCCATAAAGAAACGCTCCTATTGCTTCATGGGGTTTTCCTTAGCCATAAGATTTGGTCTGATTATGTTGTACGTTTCAAAGATCAATACAACGTCGTTGCAATAGATTGGTTTGGGCACGGACAAAGCGAGTCTCCCAGACGGAAGTGGTCAATGCAGGATTCTGTAGATACACTTGACCAAATCATCAATGCACTCGCTCTCGATTCTGTCATTCTTGTGGGGCATTCATGGGGAGGGATGGCAGCACTTCGTTATGCAGATATGAACCCTAGAAAAGTCAAGGCTCTTGCGTTGTTCAATACCCCACTATCTAAGCTTACTATTCAAGATAAACTTCTCCAATCTCTTCAGATGATTGCTTTGCCTTTAAAAACATTTTACGGGAGACAAGCGGCAAGATCCATTTACGATGCATCTTCATTGTCGAGTAACCCTTCTTATGAGTCGGAGGTCATTGAACACTTCAAATCGAGATCATTAGTGGACACTAAAAGATTAATTAGAGCGATACTGCTAGAACCCGAGGACGCATTTAGTCTGGTTTACCGAAGTCAGGTGCCTTTGCTGGCTGTTGTTGGTTTAAATGATTATGTTTTGAAGACTTATAAAAAGAAGGCAAGCATCGAGTTTTTAAGCGCAGTACATGTAATCGAAGGCGGTCATACGTCGGTGAGGGAGAACTCTACTAAGGGGACTGAGATTCTCGAAAATTTTCTTAATCAAATCTAAGGAAAGGTTAAACTGCATTTATTTGGTGGTGTGGCATCGGATTAATTTTTTGGTCTAGTTTTTAACGATATTTATTAGTTTCGTAGAAATCTAAAGTCTAAGTTTTAAGGGAGTAATATAGTAATATATTACTATAGTATAATATGCATATATTTGAAAAACTGAAGATAGAGCTCGTAGTTATTACTGGGGCCACGGGAAGACAGGGCGGAGCTGTCATTAGACACCTCCTAAAAAATAATAAATTTAAAATTCGAGCGATATCTCGCGATACCTCCTCGGTTAGATCCAAGCAACTTCGATCTATGGGTGTAGAAGTAATAGAGGCAAATCTTGATAATGCTTCTACAGTTGTAAGAGCTTTGCAAGGCGCTGACGGTATTTTTTCGGTGCAAAATTTTTGGGAGAGAAATGTCGGATATGACGGCGAAGTTCGGCAAGGAATGCTTCTTGCTGATGCGGCTAAAAATGCCGGAGTGAAGTTTTTTGTTCAGTCGACAATGGCTGACGGCAAAAATCCAATACCAAGTTCACTCCTTCATTTTAAGTCTAAAGCCATGATCGAAAAATACATCGACTCAATCGGCTTACCTCGAACTTTTCTCGGAACAGTAACATTTATGGAAAATTTCTT
>JBIKNE010000200.1:0-4936 GCA_044358855.1 Bacteriovoracaceae bacterium
CCTCAGCTTCGCTCAAACCAATTTGGGCTTTACTGAGACTGTGCTGGAAGAACTGACTGACATTCTGACTAAGGCCAAAGAATTGGCAATCGGTCAGGCATCGGACATTTATAATCCTGAAGTGCGCCAGAGTGTTTCGAAAGAAATTCACCAGCTTCGTTTACAAGCACTGGCTTTGGCTAATAAACGAAACGGGAATCGTTATCTCTTTGCTGGTCAGAAACTATTAACTAAGCCTTTCGATAATGATGGAAAATACTTAGGCGATAAGAGCAAAATTTTTATCGAAATCAATAAAGACGTTTTCATTCCAATTAATCTCACCGGTGAAGAATTATTTGTGGACAAGGAATCACGTCCCAATGTTCGTCTTGTACTACCAAAGAATCCGGAAGAGATTCCGCATCAAGAAGAGATCCAACTTCCTAATCGATCTCCCGCCTCGGCAGCAGAAGTAGGTGTGGAAAGTGTTCGATCTAATATTTTTGATGAGCTCTCTTCTCTTGAGAACGCGTTATTAACCAATAACCCTGATATTGTGCAAAACCTTCTCGAGCAGCTCGATCGCTCAATCGATCGCGTCATCGCTCACCGGACGCAAATTGGTGCTCTTTCCAACAATATTAGTAATGCTGAAAATAACATCGAGAAAATGAAGCTTCTTAACGAGGAATACAAAACCAAAGTTGAAGACGCTGACGTAACTGAACTCTTCTCTAATCTGCAAAAAGAGCAAAACATCCTCAAGGCCACTTACCAGGCCAGCGGGACGCTCATGAATCAGCAATTGATGGACTTCCTGCGTTAATTTCACATATCGCTAACTCAATCTTGTCTAAAGCTCTAAATTATTCTTGCAAATCCTGACAGGCGGTCATATAGATGCTGTCGGCCTTCGTATGAAGAGGGTCTTGTCATCTGATTGACACCAATCAAGGATTGAAAATGCTGGTTCTGACAAGGAAGCTTGGAGAAAGCATCGCCATCGACGATCATATTAAAATCGTAGTTGTGCAGATAAAAGGTAAACAAGTTCGCTTGGGTATCAAGGCTCCAAAAGAGACGAAGATTCACCGGGAAGAGGTTTATCAAGCGATACACGATCAAAACGTTGCCGCTGTGCAAGTAAACATGGATGACATCTCAAGGTTGGGCGAAGAGCTCAAAAAGAAATAATTTTCCTCCTTGATCTAAGTTCTCGTTGACTGCTACGATCTGAATGGTAAGGTAAAAATACCTTACTGTTTTATTTCGGAGGCTGGCGTTGAAAGTCAAAACCACGAGATTTGGGGAACTTGAGCTTAATCCGAGTGATATCATCACTTTTCACGACGGCTTATTGGGCTTCGATCAACTCACCAAGTACTTTGTTGTCGATCCAGGTGATAGCACTCTCATTCTATGGCTCCAGTCCATCGAAGACGAGAAGGTTGCGTTCCCTATTATCGAACCAAAAATCTTCAAACCTGATTACATTGCGAAGCTTCTTCCTGCTGACCTTAATGGTCTCGAGTTGGAAACACTGAGCAATGCTAAGCTTTACAGCATTCTTACTATCCCAGCGAACGTTGTTGAGATGAGTGCTAACTTAAAAGCACCTGTTGTCATCAACAGTGCTAAAAAAGTTGCAAAGCAAATCGTACTTGCTGATAGCAAGCTCACTGTGAAGCACGAGATGTATAAGGAACTTAAAACTTATATCGTGAATTTCTCATCTGATGATTCGAAACGTACTAACTTTGCTCCAAGCATAGCTCTTGAAGCTGGCGATCTTCGCAGCAGCAAAGAAAACTACGCTCGTCTCACTAACGAAATGTAATTTTAAAATTTGATTCACAAATAAAAAAGCCCTCGAAAGAGGGCTTTTTTATTACATCGAGATATTTGTTTCAGTGGCGGTTCGCGACAGCTGCAAGTACATCTGCGCATCAGAGTGATTGGGCTCACGTGAGATCACGCCTTGCCACTCTGACTGAGCTTCTATGATGTTGCCGTTGCCGTAATAGAGCAACCCCAGCGCCATGCGTGCTGGCACGTAGTGTGGATGCTCGACCTTTAAACGCTTAAGCTCTTCAAAGGCTTTAGAGACAAAACCTTTTTTAGAGTAAAGCTTTGCGACTTTAATACGAACTTCTAGATTATCGGGATCAAGACCTATGGCCTTGTTGTATTCAAACAAAGCTTCATCCCAACGCTGATAAGAGCCATACATCTCAGCAATTTCATAGTGCTTAAGAGCGAACTTTTTATTGATATGAGGTTCGGCTAAGCCTTGCTGGGGGGACATTTTAACGTGTTGATTGGCTTTATCAAAAACAGCTTTAGCTTCTTCGTACTTACCAATATCGTTCAAAATAACAGAGAGAGAAATCGAGGCATCCGTGTGATGCGGATCTAGCTCTAGAACACGATTAAAACCGCGTACGGCCTTACCTAGCTCTCCACGCATATGAAAGATGTTGGCGAGGTAGAAGTAGGCTTCCGTCGCATTCGGATCGTTATCGATAATTTCATTGAAGAAGAGGGCTGCTGTCTTGAGGTCGTTCTTTTGAAAAGCTTCTTTAGCTTTTCTCATCAGATCATTGAGCTTCAAATTTTCCAAGCTCTCCTCCTAACGGATTTCACGTTTTTTACATTGCTTCTGCCACGATCGTATCTCTTCAGCAGCCGCCTTGTCGACCAACGCCTGGAATTTTTCCGCGTAAAGCTCACATTCTTGCCATTTCTTCATTTGCGCTGAAGATGCAACTACCCTCAACATAGAATGTTGACGTAGGGGCACATTCTCAGCATGTCTAGTAAGAATATCAATATACCAATAGCGAGCAGCTTCCCAGACTTTGGTTTTAAAATAAAAATCAGCCACATACTGATCTTTTTCACGAAGCATCTTCAGAATTTTTTTAGTACGGTTCTTGGCTTTTTTTAACTCAGGCGAATTTGGATATTTGGCGACTAATTCTTCGTAAAATTTGAGGGCTTCAGCACCCGTTTCAAGATCGCGATCGATCGTATCTGGAAGTTGTTTGTAGTAACTCTCCGCGATCATAAAAATTACGTAGGCGATCTTTTCATGCTTTGGGTGAAAGTCTCTAAACAGGAGAAAAGAAGCAGCCGCTTCAGGATAGCTTTCTTGCTTAAATTGTACTTCGGCTAAGAGGAGCTCTGCCGGTGTTGCATAGAAACTATAAGGATGTTGAGTCTTGATCTGCTGAAGTTTTTCAGTTGCTAGAATGAATCGATCGCTCTCGATTAATTCCTGGGCTTCTTTATATAGCACCTCTGCCTCAGTCTTACCCTCTGGAGAATCACTGGCACATGAAATGAACAAAGTAAGTAAAAGCGACAATGCCAAAAATTTCATTTCGGACTCTCCACATAGAGTGATTTATGAATATCAACTAAGACGAGTTTGATAAATGTTGCCACAGGAACGCTAACAATCATACCCACAAGTCCGCCCACCTCTGAACCTACAATCACTGAGACGACTACAATTAAGGGATGAAGATTTACGATGCGCGATACGAGCAGTGGAAAGACGAGCGCCATATCAATAAAATTTGCTACTGCGTAGACTGCTGACATCGCCATCAGAGCCTCCGGATTTATCGGTTGCTGAAGTAGGCCAACAACCAGAGCTGCACCCCATCCTAATATCGGACCGACATAGGGAACAACGTTAGTAAGGCCACCTAGAATAGCTAGTAAGAAGGCATAAGGAAATTGCACAACCCAAAGACCAATCATCAACAAGACGCCGAGGATCGTGGCTTCGATCGTTTTGGCGACGATATACCCACCAAATCGACCATTGAACTGATGAAATAACATGTAGGATCTTTCAAACCAGTGATTGGGAACTAGTTGTAAAAATCCTTGTTTCAATTTCAGGCTGTCATGCAAGAAAAACCAGGTAAAGACAGGAGTTAAGATCATCCACTCCAAAACATTTCCCATCATTTTGGGAACATCGACGATCCAACTAACACCGTCTTTTTTTAACTTTTTTATTATCATAGCTACTGGATCTATATCTATTCGTACGTTCAAGTTTTGATACAAGATGCCTTTAAGTTGAGAGAATTTTTGCTGTAACAAAAATTCATAGCGAGGAAGATTATTGGTGAGAATGCCTAGTTCATCACCTAGGGCACTAAAAACAATAACTAATGGCCAAACTAGAAGCGCAATAGTTGCTAATATTAAGACTGTAGCTATAACTCGATACTGTCCCGGAAGATTGAGAAAAGTATCGCGCAGTGGCCGTAGTACCAGCGAAGCCACATAAGCACTGGCGACAGGAAATGAAATTCGTGGGAAATAAATCATGAACAACAGGCTTATGGCAAAAAGACTGGCAAAGAACCAGCCTTGACCTTTTTTTGAGCTACTGAGTTCCGGCGTAGTCATAACGCCTTCTCTTTTTCACCTAAACGATGACGAAGTTTTGAAACTTCATCAGTTAATGCTCCAAGACGTTGCGCGAGGATCAAAGAAATTTCACGCATGAACTTGGCACCAACAACAGGATGTTGATCGAGCAATGCTTCGAGATCAGGCTTAAAGAGGCCCAAGAGCACGGTTTCTTCGAGACAGATCGCTGTGGCACTTCGACGATTGTACTCTTCAAGTAAGCCCATTTCTCCAAAGTATTGTGACTTTTCAATTTTTGCCAGCACATGTTCTTTAACATCTACTTCTTTGCCACTTATGTGAACAATTGAAACTGAACCCTTGAAGACAAAATAGAATCCATAACCTGCATCGCCTTGTCGAAAGACAACCTCGTTACGTTGAAATTTTCTTTGATGAAGGTACTTCGAAAGAAGTCTCAGTTCATAATCAGAAAACTCTTTAAGCACATTCACTCGCGTAAGGAAACGCGGCAAACTTTCATTTCGATTTAGACTAAATGGGCCGGCCTGCCAAATAT
>JBIKNE010000201.1:0-4880 GCA_044358855.1 Bacteriovoracaceae bacterium
TTTAGCAACAAAACCAGCGAGAGCCTCTTCACGCTCTTCCGATTTCATATCACCGTGAAGAATACGCATCTTCATAGAAGGAAGTTTTTCTTTAAGAAACTTATGCACTTCTTCGGCCTGGTTCTTTTGATTGGTGAAAATAATCCCACGGCCCTTAGCTTCTTTCTCTAAGAACATACGTACGACGTGATTTTTTTCTTCTGGCTCCACACGCACGTTATAAGTATCGATGCGAATCTGTGGGCGATGAGAATCTTGGAAAGTAACACGTTCGAGCTTTTTCCCAGGGAAGCGCTCATTCAAGAAATTATCAAACACTGGTGGGAGTGTGGCAGTAAAGAAACCTAACTGTAACATCGAAAGATCGGCTTCTTCTAACATCATTTCAATATCGCGCTTAAAGCCCATTTCAAAAAGATTATCGGCTTCATCCATTACGAAAATTTTCACATGCCCCAAAGAGAGTTCTTTGTTTTTGATAGCACTCTTCACTCGTGATGGAGTCGCCACCAAAATATCAAAAACAGAATGCCCCATGGATTTTGTTTTTGCATGAGAGTCACCGCCAGTAAGTAAACGCACACGCAACTTCACATGGTGAGAGACACTCTTCATAACATTATAAATTTGATTGGCGAGTTCACGCGTAGGAGCAAGCACCATGGCGCGAGGTGCACCCTTGTGAGAAGTGGCTCCATGTTTTTCTTCTTCCACTTTGAGCGCATGAAAAATGGGCAGAGTGTAAGCGAGAGTTTTACCTGAGCCAGTTTCCGACACCGTTACTACGGATTTGTTTTTCGTCATCAAAGGAATGGTTTGACGTTGAACTTGAGTGGGATTTTTTAGTCCGGCTTCTTTTAAGAAATCCTTAAAAGCTGGATGCAATTCTAGCGATTCAAAAGACATAACTATTCCTTAGGGGTATTTGACGTGGCCCGTTATAGCGGTTTTAACTGCAGAATACAAATAATATTTCCCCTTCCAAGGCCCGGAAGTTGCTAAAATAGTTGAAGTTTCTGGCCCCGACGGGTCAATTAAATGGAAAAGGATGTCCATGAAAAAGCTTCTGCTCACACTCGCACTCACACTTCCCTCTCTCTCATACGCTCAAATTTTTGATCTCTCACGAGTTGCATGTACAGGCGGTGCCGCTGCTTGTGCACTATTTGATGCTGAAATTCAAAAAGTTGAAAACGAAATCAATGCTGATTTACCGGCCGGTGATCCCAAGCGCTTGATGGAAGGCATGGCCAATTCACAAGCAGCTTCAGGCAAAGGTGTCGCCACAGATTATATCTCTCACTTCGATACTTTTATGGTGGGTGCGGGATTAGGCCTAGGTGCCGATCTCGAAGAGAACAAAGAATATGACAGTGATCTTTCGGGCATTGGCATGATGGGCGCTGTGCAAGTGGGTCTTAATATGTCGGCTATCTTTGATAATAGTTTTTTGGGTCTTGAACCCAAACGCACAACAGTTGTAGCTAACTTTTTTACCTTTAATCTTGATCGTGACTTTGATGAAAACAATGTCAAAGCAGAAATGATCTCTTTTGGTTTTAGTGGAACTTATAAATGGATTGATGGCAATGGTAATCGCCTCTTTGGTTGGGATGGTGTTCGACTCCATACCGGCTATCAATACAGCTCAGTGAAATTTGCCTTCACAAGTGAGATTAATGAAGAAGTAAATGAAACAAGTAGTGGCAGTACTATTACCGGTACAATTACTGGTGACCCCAAAGCTACAATTGAATCTAGCTCACACAGTATTCCCCTCGAAATTTCATCGGGAGTGAATTTCCTCTGGGTTATGAGTTTCTACGGTGGTCTTGGAACTGATCTTAATATCGGTTCAGCTGAAGGTAAGGGTGATCTAAATGCTGAAGACAGTGTTCTGACCTGTACAGGCGGCGCAGCTTGTGGTGGTAACCCTACTGCAACAGTTCGTGCCAGCGCTAACATCGATGAGAAAGCGGAAGTGAATCCTTTCTTCCTACGCGGCTTCGTCGGTCTGCAAGCTAATCTTCCTTATGTTCGTATCTATGCTCACGCAAATAAAGTTTTTGGTACTGAAGTGTATTCGTTCGCCACTGGTCTTCGTCTGGCCTTTTAGTTAGCTTTCTTCCTCCCTATAAGGGCCCATGAATGTGGGCCCTTTTTTTTACGCCAAACACTCGGTCGCATAAAACCTCCATACTTCCACAATCCTCGTCCGGCACGCTGGGCCTCCTCTCGTAAGCGCCACATCTTACGCTGATCACCTTCCGCCCAGGCATAAAGTGAAGTGCAGCCTTCAAACACTAAACGCTCATTGAGTGATGGGATTTTTTTGGATGAAAGGTCTCCTAATATGCGCCCATAGCGATCCCTTCCTTGATAGATCAAGTGCCACTCTCTCTGAGTTTGAATGAGGTTTTTTAGGCATTGAGTGGCCAGTCTACCGGCATCATGGCCACCTAAGACGGTAGGCTGACCCAGCTCGGGGGCATCAATCGCCGCCAAACGCACTCGCTCACCACCACGTAATTCAACAGTATCCCCATCCAAAACCCTTTGAATCACGATCTTGGCCTTAAGTGGTAGGCCGGTAAAAAGCTCTCGCCCCAAAAATAGACACGCCAAAGGTAGAAAAAAAAGGTAGCTACGCATGACACGACCTTAGTCGATACGCCGGGGTTCTTACACCCTTGGAAACCAACGCCGGGGAGTTTTCTCATTTATGAAAACCAATCAACTTGTTAATGAACATTTCAAATTCGAACTTCAGCACGTGGATAAGAACTGTGGTGCGCGCGCGGGTATCATACACACTCCTCACGGCAGTATTGAAACACCCGTTTTTATGCCAGTGGGAACTCACGGGGCAATCAAGGCGTTGCAACCTAAAGAGTTGGTGGATCTCAATATTGAAATCATGCTCTCAAACACCTACCACTTGCATCTCACTCCTGGCTCGGAGCTGATTGCCAAAGCCGGCGGCCTGCATAAATTCATGGCATGGGATCGTCCAATTCTCACTGACTCAGGTGGCTTTCAAGTTTTCTCTTTGCAAAAAAACGGCATCACAGAAGAAGGCGCTCTTTTCCGTGATGCTGATGGCAAAGATATTAAGCTCACTCCCGAAATTTCTATTGGCGTTCAGCAGAACTTGGGCTCTGACATCATGATGGCCTTTGATGAGTGTATCCCGTTTCCGGCCACGGAAAAATATGTAGAAAACTCAATTGCCCGCACTCACCGTTGGCTCGATCGCTCAATTGAGGCCTGGCATAATCCTAAGCAGGCGTTGTTTGGAATTATTCAAGGCGGAGTTTATGAGAAGTATCGCGATATCTGCTTAGAGGAAGTCGTGAAGCGTGATCTTCCTGGCTACGCCATTGGTGGCGTCTCGGTGGGCGAAGGTCCAGAGCATATGCAAGCGATTGTGAAATACTCGGCTCCGAAAATGCCGGTCAATAAACCACGCTACGTGATGGGTGTTGGAATGCCTGAAGATCTCTTGATGATCTGGGAAAATGGCATTGATATGAGTGACTGTATTATCCCAACGAAATTTGCTCGCGGTGGAACACTATTCACCAACAGAGGAAAGATTCGTATCGATCACAAGAATTACCGTCGAGACTTCTACCCTATTGAGCCTAATTTAAAGGACTACGTGAATACTAATTTCACACGGGCCTATATTAAGCATTTATTTGATTCCAATGAAATCTTGGGACAAATTCTCGCAACGGCTCACAACATCGCTTTCTATAAATCGATGGCCGTTAGAGCAAGGGAAGCGATCTTACAAGACCGCTTCCTAGAATTTAAAAAAGATTTTTTGGCCAATTATACTAAATAATTAAAGATCCAACTTATCAATCAGGTCTTCGGCTCCCTGACCGATCTTCTTTCCCAAGCGAGAAAAGAAGCCTCCAATATCTTTGATAGCTTCCTCAAGGTCTTCAACCAACCTCTCCCCTCTAGGACGTTGTCTTTCAGAATCGGCCCCATTTGTCTCAGTTTCAGACTGAGGACTCGCTCCTTCACTACTACGAGATGCTCCTCCTAATCTTCTTTTTTGAACTTCAGTCTTAATCTCAGAAGCCTTATTCATGAGTGGGGATAGGATCTGTATGCGATTTAGTTCAAAAATCGATTTATACTTATCGGCAACCTTTCTCCAAGCTGCGTCTTCAACTTCATACCAGCTTGATTCATAGCATTCGTTGCGTTTACGTTTATTAATTAAACGAGTGGCAAAGTTGCTATTGGGATACTTGCGCAAACACACATCCGCTCGTATTTCCGCTTGCTCGGTCAATTCGACAAGATAGCGTTCCACAACATCGGCTTCCACTCGAACACGTTGCGACTTGAGCCAATCTTGATAATCTTTTGAGCGCGCCACATCGCTACAAATACTTTCAACGGTAGCACTAAAGGTTTGCTGATACTCATGATAGCGCAAATCCTGCGGAAACTCTTTTTTGGCCTCTGCTTCACACAATCTGTCCATCATTCCAAGTTTTGTAATCCAATTGAAATCTGACTTAAGACGTGCAATCAATTTTGCTCGATTGTCTTTGATCAGTTGAGCCACTTTGCTGGCCTCCGTGAGACGCGCACTTTCATAGAGTCGACTAATCTCTTTTGTGAAAGTAGGAAGCGTTAAATCGAATAAGAGCAAAGATTCTCTTCCATCAGTGATACCCATGGCTTCGAAAGACATGTCACTCACGACACGACGTACTTCCTCAGGAATATCCATACTGAGACAGTTAAACTGTGAAGATACCATCCAGTTTTCACCAACACTAAATGGTCCAGGTATAGGATCCTGCGAATTATCAACACCTTTGTTTAAGCAGATTTCCCAAAGATTTGCTGCC
>JBIKNE010000202.1:0-4877 GCA_044358855.1 Bacteriovoracaceae bacterium
GAACTCTCTCGCCTCTAAGCTTTAGTCTAAGTTATCAGAATTATAATAATGAAGGCCTTGCGCAAAATTTGCCCAAGGCCTTTTTTATTGGGGCGCGTGCTATTCTGTTAAGTAAGGTCCAGGAAGGACCCTTCTTATGAGGATAGACCATGAACGGTGTAGACTATTCAAAAGCCCTGGCGCGCGAGCGAGATAATTATCAAGAGACGATTCAAAAGGATCGAGCTCAGAATAAAAAGTATCTAGCGGACGAAGAGAATCGCCATAAATCTATTCAGAAAAAGCAATACAACAATTTCGAGAAGAATCGTACTGAGCTTGAGAAAGACTACCAGGCCAATATCACCAATGTGAAAGAGCGCACGCAAGAGAGTATCGAGCAGCAGAAAGAGCGCTTCCATAAAATGAATAATGCCGACAAAGAGCGCTTCTTAAATGAGCGCGCAACCATGCGCAAAGATTTTGATGGCCGCTTCCGCGATATTAAAGATTCTTATACGCGTGCCTTTGAAGGTGAGAAGAATATTAACGAAGAAGTAAACTCAGAGAGAAGTCAGCGTTATAAGAAGAACGTCGAACGCTTAACCAAGGATAAGGATAAGAGCATCCAGATGTTCCAAGAGAATATGTCGGGCTCTGGTGCTGATATTCGTGATCAAAGCAAACGTGAAAAAGAAAAATTAGTTCGTTCGCATGAAACACACTTAGAGGGCATCTATAAAGATGAAGCTCAGAAGCGTTTTATGTTGAAGGAAGGTTTACAAAAAGACCTTGAGCGCACTAAAGCTGCTCATAGTGCTGAAGCAGAGCAGACTCAGTCGTACCTCAGCGACAAGGTGAAAACGCTCTCGGGTAATTTCAACGAGCGCGCATCTAAGATGTCGACTGACTACGAAAAAAAGAACTCTGAGTTCGTAGAGGCTCAATCGCGTGAGAACTTCCAAACTAACAAAAAGCACGGTGCTGAATTAGGTGAAGTTCGTCGCAGCTACGAGAAGAACTTGCGTAATATTGATATTGACCGCCGTCGCCGTGACAACGGCAGTGGTGAATTCGCTGAAGTGGTGAAACGCCAGCAGGGTTTAAAAGACGATCAGGTCTTTGAAGACCGTATTGATAAATTGAATAAGAACTTAGTGGAAACACGTCGCGATTATAACAATCGCCTAGATAATGAAACTGAATCTTATAAAGATGCAATTCACGTAGAATCAGCCGAAGCGGCTTCTCGCCTTGAAAGGAAAGAGCGTGAATTGACGGCCGATAAAATTGTTCATGTTGCTAACGAGCGTGAAAAAGCTCAACAGCTTCATTCTACTCAGAGTGCGACCCAGCATGCTGAACGTCAGCGCTATGAAAACCAAATCGCCTCAGAGAGAAACCAGGCCGGCGGGCAAGTGAAGAAGTTGAAAGAGAACTTCAATAAGAGCTTGCAAGACTTGGTGGCGAAAAATGAAAAGTTTGTGGTGGAGTTAAAAGACCAGACAGACAAGGATAAGGCGACCTTTATTACGATGAATAATCAACAACGCAATGAAGAGATTCTTGATTTGCGTCGTAACTTTAATAATCTGATGGATACCACGGTGGGGAACTATGAAACCCGCTTGGCGGCCAGTAACCGTGAAAATGCTCAATTACGCGATGAGCTCGACCAGAAGGTAGGCTTTGTAATGGCGGAAGCCGATCGTCAGTTGAAGCAGCAGCAGCAAATTTATGAGGATAAGCGTCAGGCCGACTCCAAGGCTAATCAAATGTTGATGGATCAGCGCGAGAACAACCTTAGAAACAAGATTCTTGAGGTCAGCAATAGCTATTCTCGTAAGATGGATCAGCAAACTTATAATTCAGAAATGAAGCTTAAGGGTACTGTGAGTGATTATGAGAACCGCATTAAAATGATGGAAGTGGCGCAAAATAAGGCCTTAGCGGAAAAAGAGGCGCTTCATGGCAATGAAATGAAGAGTCTCAAGGCAGCGCTTCTCCAGGAAAAGGCGCAGATCATTTCTCAATATGAAAATGAGATTAATCAACTGAAGTTATCGCAAAAACAGCAAATCGATCAGTTGAACGATTATAAGCGCATGGGGTAAGATCCCTTCATGCCTGAACGTCGCGCGAAAATTATTGCCACTATTGGTCCATCCTCCAACTCGGTCGAAATGCTCGAGAAATTGATCCGTGCCGGTATGAATGCCGCACGAATTAATATGTCTCACGGCACTCACGAAGGTCATGCTCAAAGCATTGCTAACGTGCGCGAAGCCAGCCGCAAGGTTGGGCGTGAAGTAGCAGTTCTACTTGATCTGCAAGGCCCCAAGATTCGTGTTGATAAAGTTCCTGCTCCCTTGCAATTAGGGAACGGTGAAGAATGGGTGATAGGTGCTAGTGATATTCGTGCTAAGTATCCTCAGTATGAAGAGCGCTTCATCCCTACAATCTACAAAGACCTCGTAAAAGACGCTGAAGTCGGCGCGATTATTTTGTTTGATGATGGCCTGATTGAAGCTGAAGCGATTGCTAAAGAAGGCGAAGTTCTCAAGATTCGCGTGAAAGTCGGTGGTGCACTGAAGAGTAACAAAGGGATTAATCTACCGAACGTGAAAGTCTCAGCGCCTTCTTATACAGAAAAAGATCACGAAGACTTGATGTTTGGTCTCAAGCAAGGTGTCGACTACGTCGCTTTGAGTTTCGTGCGTACTGCCGAAGATATTCTGGCGGTTAAGAGCATGTTGCACAAAATGCGCGTGGACATACCGATCGTTTCAAAAGTTGAAAAGCCAGAAGCCATCACCAACATCGACGAAATCATTCATGTCTCTGACATGATTATGATTGCTCGCGGTGATATGGGTGTGGAAGTCGGTAACCACCTCGTGCCTTCAATTCAAAAACAATTGATCAAGACCTGTAACGCTGCTGGAAAACCAGTTATCACGGCGACTCAGATGCTTGAGAGTATGATTACCAATGCTCGCCCCACACGTGCCGAAGCCTCAGATGTGGCGAACGCAGTATGGGATGGAACTGATTGTGTGATGCTTTCAGGTGAGACAGCTTCTGGTGCTTATCCTGAAGAAACCATACAGATGATGAATCAGATTGTCTGCGAAGCGGAACGCAAACCGGTTGAGCGTCCACTCCTTCGTCATATGGATATCTCGAGTGTGAGTGCCTCTACGCAAGTGGCGGCCAGCATCGTGGCGGAAAAAACCAATGCGCGCTGGATTCTCTCAATTACAGAATCCGGTCATTCTTGCTTAGAAATGACTCGTTTCCGTCCTAAAACGCAGGTTTTAGGTGTGACCAACTCTCTAAAAGTAGTTCGTCGCATGGCGCTCTATTGGGGAGTCTCTCCTTATTTTGTGGAAACACCTGCCGAAGGTGAAATGGCCGTACTCGAACGAACAATGATGGAGAGTCTTAAGGCGAAAGGTCGCTTAGTGAATGGCGACAAGATTGTTATCACTAAAGGTGATGGCCGTTACTTCCAACAAGGCTCAACCAACTCGATACGTGTCGAAATTATTAAAGATGTTCCTAAGGCCACTCAAACCGGTTCAGACGAAACGGTTCAGGAGGTGGCTTTTGCCCGGGGAAAGCTATTACTTGATACAGCTGTTTGTGCTTATTGCCAGCAATGTGTCAGTATTTGTCCTCACGGAATTTGGAAAGTTTCTCAAGATCAATCCAAAGAAACACGCATCGACCCCAGCAAAGTCGAGGCCTGCACTCTCGACATGGAATGTGTACGAGTGTGCCCTACAGGCGCTATTGAGATAATTCCCGATCATTCATGAAAGATTTGCTCCATATTCCAAGCGATGAACTCGCACAACTTGGCATTGTCGAGTGGGGCTATACTTGTAAAACTAAACCATTAAGTTTTGAGCGCTTCTCCTCATGGCTGGAAAAGAATAAAGGTGTGCTGCCTTTTCTTGAGAGTGAAAAAAATATTCATTACCGCTCAAATCTGAACGCTTACTGGCCTCATGCTAAGAGTGCGCTGGTTTTTCTTTTTACTTATACGCCCACTAAAAAAGCCATGAATTTAGAAAAGTTTCATCGTGTCGCCGCATACACTTTGGGCTTTGAGGGACGCGATTATCACGAATTGATGAAGGCCAATCTGCACGCCATTGCTCACAAGCTACAAACTCAATACGACTTTGAATTCCGTCACTCTCACGATACTGAAGCAGTTCTTGAGCGTGATCTCGCTCATCGCGCGGGCCTGGGGTGGTTTGGTAAAAACGCCATGATGATTCACAGAACTCATGGCTCTTATTTTATGATCGGCTCACTCTTGTTTGATCGTACGTGGGAGCTAGAAGATGGCAAACCAACTCCCGATCATTGTGGCACTTGCAGATCATGCGTCGATGCCTGTCCCACTGATGCGATTGATCCTGAAACACGCACAATTAAAGTCAAAGACTGTCTTTCAACTTGGACAATTGAAGAGCGCGATGAAAATATCCTGGCCCCCAAAGGCAGTGAGAAGGGGAGAGAAGAAATTTTTGGCTGTGATATCTGCCAAGATGTTTGTCCGTGGAACAATAAACCGCTGGAGAATACGACTCCCTACATGGCAGAGAAAAGTCGCCAATGGATGAAGTTTTTCCAACAAGACTTAACAACCATTGCCACCGAAATCTCGCAACTCACTAATCGCGGATTTTTACGATTCGTCGAAGGCACCCCTTACGGGCGCCCCGGACGAAAAGCGTTTTTGCGGACACTGAGTTTTTGGATTAAAAGAAATTAGCGATAAATCAAATGCACAGTATAAGCGATGTATCCCGCCAGGAAAATCACTCCCACGGGACGCTCGAATTTGCCGCGGAATTTTGCCAATGGTGCAACAGCTACACATG
>JBIKNE010000203.1:0-4871 GCA_044358855.1 Bacteriovoracaceae bacterium
ATTGTTTTTTTGATTACCCACATCTTCAAGTGCATCAATAGCTTTCTGACAATCGGGACTTGGTTTTGAAAGATAATAAAGCGCTTCATCAATGGCATCAGTGACTTGTTGTTCTTTGGACGAAGAACATCCGGCCAACATCAGCGTTAGCCAAAGAATAAAAAGTGTTGAGACTGTGCGGACTTTTACCA
The DNA here is from genome assembly GCA_044358855.1 of Bacteriovoracaceae bacterium. GTDB lineage: Bacteria > Bdellovibrionota > Bacteriovoracia > Bacteriovoracales > Bacteriovoracaceae > UBA6144. Next base: position 192 of record JBIKNE010000203.1, read on the forward strand.
TGGGCAATACCCCAGCATTTATTGTAATGCTATGGGGTTAGCTAACCCTACCCGGGAGAAATCTTCCCTTCAGGTGCTCTTCAGGAATGTGACGAGACGATTGAGGGCCTCTTGAAAGGGAACTTCTTCCATTGTGAGACTCATCCTACCGGAATTAGGTAAACCAAAATCAGCTCCGGGCACTAAGGCAATGCCATATTTCTCGAGCAATTCCTGACAAATTTCCTTGGAATAATCTTTTTCTGGATGCTCACCGGCAAAACGAGCGAACACCGGCGTGCGACTGAAGTCGAGCATGAAGTAAAAAGCTGAATGAGATTGGTACCAAAGATTTTGTAATTCTGCGTCTCTGAGTTTTTCACGAACCAGATTAGCAGAGCGCCGAAGATGCACTTTCACTGGCGCTAAAAAATTTGGCACTTTTGAAAAATCAAAATCAAGCAAGGCCCGTTGAATCAGCGCTGATGGACCTGAGGTGGCCTGGCCTTGAATTCGTCCCATCGCAAGGACTGCGTTCTTCGGTGCAATCGTCCAGCCCATGCGAAGACCTGTCGCTGCGAGTGTTTTTGAAATAGCACCAAACACCATCGTGCGTGCGATAAGTTCCGGATCATGCTGATAAGAGTATGTGGGGGCCGGATCAAAATAACTTAAGTCGGCATACACTTCATCAGAGAGAATCCACATTTCAGGATGCTGTTTCATTAAATCGCCGAAAGCTTTAACCCATTTTTCCGGGTAATGAACTCCCGCAGGATTATTCGGACTATTGACAATAATCGCACGTGTACGCGGAGTAATCACTTTAGCAATATCTTCTAGCGCAGGACTGAAAGCATCAAACACATTACTCTTCACGGTGACGGGAATGCCGCCCCAAAATTTCACCATTTCAGGGTAACTCACCCAATAAGGCGCCAGCAAAATCACTTCATCACCTGGATCAAGCAGAGCACCGAGTGCAATATAAATGGATTGTTTCGAACCGTTGGACAAAATAACGTCGAGGCCCTCTATCGAAACTTTGCGCTCTTCTTTATGTAGATTGAGAATTTTTTTACGCAACTCACTGATGCCGGCGACTGGTGAATACTGATAACTCTTTAAGAAATTGAGTTGCTGTTGAATTTTCTCAATAAATTCTTGCGGCGGTTTGATAGGCAGTTGCCCAGCCGAAAGGTTGTAAATGATATGGCCCTCTTCGGCCATCGCCTGGGCTTTCTCATTAAGTTGTTGGGTAATACTATCGGCAACACCTTTAACACGTGAACTTAGCAACATGAACTTACTTCCCTTTTAGCTTCTGCATTTCATCCAAAATTAACGGCGGAACAAACATTGAGATATCTCCGCCATGTTGCCAAACTTCTTTGACGAGCGATGAAGAAATGTAGAAAAGCTTCTCACTGGTCATTAAAAAAACTGTATCAAGTTGTGAGTTAATTTTGCGATTCATTGAGGCCATTTGAAACTCAACTTCGAAATCTCCCGTCGGACGAAGGCCGCGGACAATATGACTTATTTGATGTAGCCGCGCGTACTCAACCACCAGCCCATCCCAACTATCAATCTTAACTTTCTTTTCGTGTTGAAAAAGTTCTTTCAATAACTCAACCCGACGAGATTGAGAAAGAGTCGGCTTTTTGTTGGGCGAAACGGCTACCAGAACAGTGACCTCATCAAATAAACCGATGGCCCTTTGAACAATGTCCAAATGTCCGTTGGTAAATGGATCAAAGGTGCCAGCGTAAAGGGCGCACTTTTTTTGCAAGGGGTAACATCCTTGTAGAGGTTCTACTGCTATTTTACCGCAACTCCAGGCCGTCCTACCAGCACCCAATGAGATCCTTGCGTGACCTCCTTGACGACACTACTCAAGTGCTCTCTCACTTCAGCGAGTTTGACACCTTTGAGATCGTCACTTTCGACCCAGACTTCCATGGGAAGTCCCTGAGAGGCCTGCCAAAAAGCCGCGTAGAGCTCTTTTTGTTCGTAAGGAGGATCAAAATAAATCACCACTTCTTTGCCAGCAAATTGACTCGAAGTATGAAGCTTCTCAAGTACTTTTCTAAAATCCAATTGCGTAACTGTCAGCTCTTGCGAATCTGTTCCTTGCTGTGTTTTCCACAGTTCGACATTCTTCTCCAAGACTCTAAATGCTGTTTTGTTAATTTCGTTCAACCAGACATGCGAGGCGCCTCTTGAGAGTGCTTCAAGTCCCATGCTGCCACTGCCGGCACACAAATCAATAAAACAGTCACCACTCCAATCTTGGCGCCAATCAAAAAGTCTCCGCTTTAGCAGTATGGCCGTGGGACGAGTGATATTTTCAGGGGGTGTTTGGAGGACGAACCCGCGAGCACGTCCTCCTAAGATACGGATGGCCATTAGGCCGCTTTCTTAGCTGCTTTCGAAGGAGCGAGTGGTAGAGAGAAAGTCGCACCGGACTCCATCTCAATGACAAAAGCATCTTCAGAAACTGAGAGCGACAAGCTTTGTCCGTTGACTTCAAAACCAAGTAGCAGGTTCATTTGACCGGCGACTTGAAAATTTAATTTAACCGGAGCTGTTGCATCAGAATGTTTTGTTGGTGCAGCTGGCTTGCTCATATGAACGACCTTTTCTTCGTGATGATGAACTTTAGTAGGAACTGATTCTTCAATGGGCTTATGCGCCAACTCACGCAAAACTTCTGGTTCTGTGTGATCGATTTCTTCTTCAACTTCTTCATGAACGGCCTCAGGAGCGACTTTTGCTGTCTCGGGTTCATCAGCAAACTCTTTCTCGAGATTCTCGATCTCACTCATGATGTCTGCTAGTTCTTGATCGTTAAAACCTTTTTCCATCCCAAACTCCTGCGTTTGACGCAAAAATATCTTGTTTAAGGGAAGACCCTTACATCTGATTTGGCTTATCGGTCTCGCAACTTCAAACCTTTAGCTGGCCTAAAATCAGGAAATGAGAGATTTTTTTTCATGACAAAGAAAATCGCTCCAGTTCTAATACACCTCACCTAAAATATTGAAATTCAATGATTTTTTTTGAGTTATGACTTTTTGTATAAGCAGAGGTTCCACCTTTGAGTAATAAACCTTTCTTTGTCGGCCAATGGCTTTCAAAGGACATTGATGTAGTTCAGGATTGGGGTACGCCCACTCGAACCAACGGTGTCGAGGTGTGTCCACTACCGGCACTTACTAAAAATAAATTTCCGACATTCAACAGTCATCGCGCGATTAAAATGCCCGTGAGCCAAGAAGTCAGCCAAGGTTTTCAACCGGCCCGCTTTCTCACTCAAGGCTGGCGTGGTGAATCGCTGCCTTCTAAAACATCGAGTCGCTACATTCGTCTGGTTGATACATTAAAAAATGATGTCATTCGCTTGATGAGTACGCAGGAATTCAACCGTTCTTTGAAACTTGGGATCTATAACGAGTTTCTCGCCTATGCGAATAATCAGAATCTGCATTGCACAGAATTCGATGATCTCTCACGTTTTTGGCAATGTGTTCGCGCGGAAGCCTCTGAGCGTCCAGCGACACTCACTCGTTTCTTAGAAATTTTTGCTTCTCGTGTAGCTGTTATCACGCTCTTTAAGCTTCGTTTCATTAAAGTGCTGGCTCGCGAAGCTCATCTTGAAGCCGGCTGTCGTTCAGCTCACAATCCAAATCACTGGCTGTCGCAAGTTTTCCGCTCAGGCACACGCTTTGAATTGAAAGCACGTGTGATGGAATCAAATATTTTTAGTTGGTATCGTCCAGGTGAAGAGTTCTCGACTCAGATGTCTGAATGGATGAGTAATGCTGGTGATATTTCTATCGCAGAACTGGTTAAACTTACTTCACCGCGTGTTCAGGAAGAAAACGCTAATCGCATTTATTCACATGCTCTCTCACATTTGAATTTTGGTCTTTTCCTTAATTCTTTGATGATCAACTTCCCTCTCTGGGTTGAGAGTAAAGAGACCATCGCGACTCAAAAATTCCTCACTCCTGACGATCTCGAAATCATCAGCTGTAAATACAGCGGTGACTACATGGAGTCGCTGGCACTTTCTCACTGGCTCGCACAACACAACAACAAAGAACTCAAGTGGGATCAAGTCCTCTGCCCAGATTTTAAAGGCAAAGAATTTGATTCAGGTCTTTTCTTAAAGATGTTGAATGAATTGCAATTCATCACATTCTTGGCAGAGATCTCGCCGTATCAACAACAAGAACCAGTCGCTTTCATTAGCAAAGTAATGGGCTGCCATTACCAAAACCGCAAAGGCGCTAATCCTGCTCGTCTAGGAACTCTCGAGACTCCATTCTCAACTTCAACTTATGATCGCTCGATTGTAAATCTAACTCATTTGCCAAAAAACAATCCTTATCATTGGATGATGGCGCAACTTGATGAACAAACCGCCACTCTTAAAAATGGCGGTTGGATGTTTGTGCTGGCAACGAAGAGCCTCTTTGCCCCCAGTCAGCGCGAACGCCTCGATGGTGTTTTACAAAATCTTGAATTAAAAGCTGTCTTCGACATGGAAGGTGTTAAAGGCAAAGGCGAAATGGGCAATTGGCTCTATATTTTCAGAAAACGCCTGACTCCACCTACTGAGGCCCGTGAATCCGTCTCTTGGTTCCGCTTCACCGCTGATATGCAAAGCTTCCAAGACTTCTCGGATATCACCGA